>SLAN01000105.1 GCA_007126865.1 Spirochaetales bacterium
CACAACTTCTCCGTCATTGCCCGTCGAACGTCTTTCGGACTCGATCCGTCCTGTATCTGCTGCAGATAGTCCGGAAGCGAATCGAAGAGCTGTTTCAATGTCTCTCGATACTCACTCTCGCTATTCTGCAGTTCCTGAAGACTTTCGCCGAACTGCTCACTGAGCTGGTTGAAGCCTGCTTTGATAATAACGGTCTCGCTGACAAGGTTCAGCAGCTCATCAATACGACGACTGTCGACGCGCAGGATTGATCCGGTATCCGCGCGTTTCCGTCCTTCGACGGTATCGGAGTGATCGGTCGGCGCACCGTCGGATTCCGGCTCGCTCACCGGTGCCGCGCCGGAAGAAACGCGTGCGGGCTCGTCGATCTCAGGTTCCCGAGCCGTGCCCTTTGCCTCGGGTTGGTGGGATTCGCCTTCCGACGAGGAGTCGTATGCCTCGTTGAGCGGCTGTGAGATCGGCTCATTGCCGATACCGGTTATCTCCAGGCTCGTCACGACATCCGAGATGTCAATGCGTTCCCTGATGGTCTCTTTTTCACGTTCAGTCGAGATCCAGTAGATGACATGCGGGTGAAAGACGTCGTCATAGAGCGACTCGAAGTCGGGGTCGGTTCTCAAAACCTGCCCGACGTCCTTCAGGGCGGCGAAGACCTGAATGCCTCCGACTGTGTTCATCGGATTATCGGGGTTGAAGTGGACGGAAATCGTATAGACCGTCTCGCCGGATCCGGCCGCCTGTCGCAGCTCGAGTACATCGTACTCCGACAATCCGCCGGGCGGTGGTGCGTTTCCCGGAGAACGTCGTTCGCTCTCGTCGCGCCTCGCGCGTGCATCCGCTTCTGCGCTTGACTCTCCGGTGGCTCCGTCGGCGGAGACGTGCGGCTGCGTACCTGCCGATTCCGCCGATTGCTCTATTCCGAGAGCTTCCCGAAGCGCTCGTTTCAACGGTTCCGGATCGCCGGAATAGATACTCCCTTCGCCCCTGGCATGGAGCATTTCTTTGATCACGTCGACCGAGCGCAGGAGCGTATCTACGAGATCGCTGTCGACAGCTTGCGAGCCACTGCGTATCGCGTCGAATACGTCTTCGACAAGATGCGTAAACTCCGTCAACTCATCCATTTGCACGGTCGCGGAGGCTCCCTTGAGCGTATGGGCTGCTCGAAAGATCTCATCGATTGCGTCTGCGTTGGTCGTATCGTTCTCGAGAACGAGAATGTTCTGCTCGAGAACATCAATCTGGGCATACGCTTCTACAAAGAAATCTTTGAGCAGCTCCTCGTTGCCGGGATCCAGGTAGTCACTCATGTGCGCCCTAAATCTTAGCTAGAACAGCCGCTTCGTCAAGGATTCGAAAGTGCGCGCAAAATGTACGATAATAGTGTGGTAGAGTCGAATGATTTCTGAGTGCTCAAGGATCCGTACATGAGACGTATATCTCAAACTGTGTTGCTGTTTGGAGTGTTGTTTGTTGCCGCCGGCGCGTTGTTGCCTGCCGCCGATGTGGAGATTCGGCCGTTCGAGTTTGTTACCCGTGTCCACCGTGTCGACGATGGTACGCTCGGGCTGCAAACGTTCGGCGATCTCGGCCTGACGTTACGCAGCGGTTTCCTGGCCAGGCCGAGCGTGACGCTCGGAATTCAGTCGGAGGCGTTCGACGACCCGGCCATTCCGATCATTCCACTTATTCGAAGCGCAAGTGTTGAAATGCGTGAGCTTGGAGGGACCGAGTTGTCGGTTAGTTACTTCGTCGGGGAGTTTGACCGTCTCGGCACGGGCGACGAGTTCCCCCGAAGATTCGGGACGGATCCGGTATCGACTCGCTTCCGTGGGTTCATGTACTTCCCGGACGGACCGAGGTTCGAGGGGATGTACGGCGTTTCGGGAACCGGACTCGCTGTGTCGACAAACGACCAATGGAATCGGGCCGAGTTTTCCGCTTACACGTATCAGGACAATCGTTTCGACCCCGGGGTCTTCTCCTCGGATATTCAGGCGATGCTGAACTTCGATGCCGTTCAGCTCGAAGCGTTCGTAGGCGCGACGTATCCACTCGCTGCAGTGGGTCGATATCGTGCGGGAGTGCTCGCGAACCTACGATCCCCGCAGGGCGATTCATTACTCCTTCAGGTAGCACTCCCGGCGATCGAACCGGCCACCGGTGAAGAGATCAGCGTGAACGACTTCTATTTCCTCTTTGAGCCACGAGTGCGCCTCGGCATGCTTGGAACGACGTTGAGCTTTTTCTGGCAGCCGGACGTCTACGACCAGATAGCCACCGGTCAGGGCGGCTCGATCGACACGAATCTCAGGTTGGAGTTGGGTGACATCCGGAACGGCGACGCCGCCGCCGGCGTTGAGACTCGTCTGGCCGTAAGACCTGACGCAGACGAACAGTTTCTGTTTTCGACGACACCATTCGTGCAACTGAGCTCGGGAGGGGTCACCTGGGAGATACGAACACAGGCGAAACTGATACCGTACGATCCAACCGAGCTTTTTGAAGGCTATATCGGAGTACGTACGGAGTTCTGAGGCTTATGATGAGATATCCATTGCTACTGGTGTTTATTCTTCTTCCGGCGTTTGTGCCGGCGACCGTATCGGCGAGCGAATTCTCCGTACAACTCGGCGTCGGCAACTTCGACTTCTCCGGTAACCGGGTGCCCGACGAGGGTGCTCCGGTTCCGGACACTACGTCTATCGAGATAGCGGCGTGGATGACGAACAGACTGAGCGAATCGCTTCACGTCGATGTCGGGTTCGAGCGTGACCCAATTCTCGGGAATAGTGTGCTTTCGAAGCTTCGGGTTTCCGAGGGGCCGCTCCAGGTAACGATCGGACCGACATTCGGATTGCTGAATACCGCACCCGCACCAGTGCGGGCCGGCGTTGCGGGTACCTTAACGGTC
>SLAN01000332.1 GCA_007126865.1 Spirochaetales bacterium
CCTATCCAATTGTATTCTCCGGACGTGAGTCGCTCGGCGCGCCCGCTACCGGCGACGCTCTCCACCTCCTGTCGCCCGACCGGCTTCGAAACCGCTACTACCTCCGCCTCGACGTGCGCGACACTCCGGGTACGCTCGCACGCATCGCGGCGGTATTCGCCGAATACGAGATCAGCATCGCGAGTGTGCTCCAGACCGAGGCACCGGAAGACGCTGTGAACAGCGTCGTACCGGTCGTCATAACGCTGCACCGCACCGAAGAGGGCAGACTCGCCGAGCCGCTCAAGCGCATCGAGGAGCTGGATGCGGTCAGCGGATCCGTCCGGCCGATCACGATCGTCGACGAGCACCCGGAAGCCGAGTTCGATATCTGCTCGAACGGCGGCGGGTAAGCACCGTTCGTTGACACGCATTACGGGCGCTCGCTAAGGTTCGTCGCAGTATGAAGATTCAGCCGTTTACCGTAAGCCCGAAGCTCCCGACGCCGCTTAAGGCGCTGGAAGAGATCGCGCATAACATCTGGATGAGTTGGAACTACGACGCGGTCATGCTCTTCACGCGCCTCGACTACGAGGCCTGGAGGAGCAGCGAGCAGAACCCCGTGCGGACACTCGGCATGGTCAGCCAGGAGCGGCTCGAGGAGCTCGCCGCCGACGACTCCTATGTCTCCGCGGTCAATCGCGTGAGCGAGCGGCTGCAGGCGTACAAGAAGGGTGAAACATGGTACCGCGGGTCGCGCAGCGACACGATAGCGTACTTCAGCATGGAGTACGGCCTGGACATCAGCCTGCCTATATATTCCGGCGGTCTCGGCGTGCTCTCCGGCGATCACATGAAGACCGCGAGCGACCTCGGACTCCCGCTGGTGGGCGTCGGGCTGCTCTACCGGCAGGGCTACTTCAAGCAGTACCTGAATCCCGACGGCTACCAGCAGGAGAGCTATCCGGAGAATGACTGGTACAACATGCCGGTACGCCGATGCGAGCATAAGGACGGCGAACCGGTACGCATTACCGTGGACATCGCCGGCGAGGCGGTCGCCGTGCACGTGTGGGAGGTCCGCATCGGGCGCATCAGCCTCTATCTGCTCGACACCAACCTGGACGAGAACAGGGAGGAGCTGAAGAACATTACCGCCACGCTCTACGGCGGTGATAAGGAGAACCGCATACGTCAGGAGATCCTGCTCGGCATCGGCGGGATTCGCGCGCTGCGCGCGCTCGGGATCAACCCGGCCGTTGCGCATATGAACGAGGGACACTCGGCGTTTCTCGGAATCGAGCGTATCCGCGAGCTCGTTGCCGGCGAAGGGCTCGGCCGCCACGAGGCGATCCAGGCGCTGTGGCCGACGAACATCTTCACGACGCACACACCCGTGCCCGCCGGTAACGAGCGGTTCGGCATCGACCTCGTGGAGAAGTACTTCACCAGCATAACGGCGGGCACCGGTTTCACGTGGGAGGAGTTCCTCGAGCTCGGCCGTGAGAACCCGAACGACACCCAGGAGCCGTTCTGTATGACCGTGCTTGCGCTGAAGCTGTCGGCCTACAGCAACGGCGTCAGCGAGCTGCACGGCGCGATCAGCCGAGATATGTGGAAGGCGATCTGGCCGGGGCTCAACACCGACGAGGTGCCGATCGGCAATATCACGAACGGAGTGCACTCACGCACCTTTCTGAGCCCCGAGTTGCAGGAGCTGCTCGACCGATACTTCGGACCGCGCTTCTACGACGAACCGGAGAACCTGGAGCTGTGGAACCGCATCGATCGTATCTCCGACGAGGAGCTGTGGCGTACACACGAGCGGCGAAAGGACCGGCTCGTCGCGTTTGCACGCAAGCGCCTGCGACAGCAACTGCACAATCGCGGCGTTTCAAGCAGCAGGCTTGCGTTCGCCGACGAGGTGCTCCAACCCGACATCCTCACGCTCTGCTTCGCACGACGGTTCGCCACCTACAAACGCGCCACACTGCTCTTCCGAAAACCGGAGCGACTGAAACGACTGCTGACCAACCCCGAAATGCCGGTGCAGATTATTTTCGCCGGAAAGGCGCACCCGCACGATGTCGGCGGGAAGAACCTTATCAAAGAGATCGTGCATTTCTCGATGCAACCGGAGGTTCGAAACCGCCTCGTCTTCCTGGAAAACTACGACCTGAACATCGCGAAGCATCTCGTCTCCGGCGGCGATGTCTGGCTCAACACCCCGCGCCGCCCGATGGAAGCCAGCGGAACGAGCGGCATGAAGGCGGCGCTCAACGGGGTGCTCAACTGCTCGATTCTCGACGGCTGGTGGGCCGAAGCGTACACCCCCGATCGCGGCTGGGCGATCGGAAGCGGCGAGGAATACGACGATGAGGAGATGCAGGACGAGATCGAGAGCACGCTGCTATACGATCTGCTCGAACGCGAGATTGTACCGATGTTCTACGGCCGGGGGCCCGACGGGCTGCCGCGCGAATGGATTCGCAAGATGAAGGAATCGATGCGCGGGGTCGGCAAGGAGTTCAGCTGCCACCGGATGATCACGGAGTACGCGGAGAACTTCTATCTGCCCGCCCTCTCGAATTACCGGTCGTTCGCTCGAAACGGTTATGAGAAAGCAAAACGGCTTTCCGGGTATCTCGACCGCGTACGCCGGGAGTGGCACTCGATCGCCATCGAGAGCGTCAAGGCGGAGAATGGACGTTCGCTTCGCGTAGGTGACAAGCTCACCGTTCACGCACGTGTTGCGCTCGGATCGCTGACGAGCGACGACGTGAACGTGGAGCTCGTTCACGGTACGATATCCAACACCGGCGGGCTGCAGGCCCCCGAAACCGTTCCGATGAAATGCAACGGCACGGAGGCGCACGGCGCAGCTGCCGCCGGCGAACGCGCGGGCAAGCGAGGGGGCAGCGCTACCGGCGACA
>SLAN01000115.1 GCA_007126865.1 Spirochaetales bacterium
AACTTGCGACACATCGAAAGGTGACGTTAACTGTCATTGCATGCCAGTAATCACCCGTCTAGACTGGTACATATCCGGGACACGGGAGAAGGCCGCTATGGCGATCACACTGACGGACGCATACATCAAGGCCCTAAAGGCACCAGCAAAGGGTCAGACCATCGTGTACGACAAGCATCCGGATGCGCCCGCCGGATTCGGCATCCGCGTGACTGCTGGAGGGACGAAAAGCTTCATCCTGCGCTACACGTCGGCGGGCAAGGAACGACGCATGACCATTGGGGAGTATGGCGCGAACCAGTGGCGCCTCGCCGCCGCGCGCAAGCAGGCCGGCGAGTTTCGCACCAAGATCAACACCGGGTCCGATATCCTCCAGGAGCGCCGCAACAAGCGCGCCGAGAAGACTTTTGCCCAAGCCGCCGAGGAGTACTGCAGCAAGCACGCCGATCGACTCAAGAGCGGCGACAGCGTGCGCTGGGTTCTGGACAAGCACGCCCGCCCCACGCTTGGTGAGATGAAGCTGTCAGACATCCGGCGCCGGGACATTATCGAACTGGTTGAGGGGATCGCCGCGGACCGGCCCCGCGCTGCGGCGCTGGCGTTGCTGCGCATCAAGCAGGTGTTCGCGTTCGCCGAGGATCGGGAGTGGATCGAGGCGAACCCGGTCGGGACCATCAAGCCGAGCAAGGTGTCCCGTAACATGACACCCAGGAGCCGCGGCCGCGTCTTGGTCGATTCGGAGATCCGCGCATTCTGGGACGCCGCCGAGACTTGCGGTATGCACAAGCTGACCGCGCTGGCGCTGAAGTTGGTTCTGGTCACTGGCCAGCGTCCGGGCGAGGTGGCCGGCATGCTTCGGGAGGAGATCCACGGCACGATATGGACCGTCCCGGCATCGAGGCGCGCCAAGACGAACACCGAGCATGTTGTTCCGCTGACCGGTTCCGCTCTCGCCATTCTGGAGCAGGCGAAGGCCGAGGTACAGCGACTGAGCAAGCGCCGCAAGCAATCAGCGTCCAGTGTCGTGTTCGACATGATGACGGAGCCCCTGACGACGCACGCCATGTCGCGGGCCGTGGCCCGTTACCGCAAGGATCTGGGCAATGAGGACGCCGACACCTGGGGGCACTGGACCCCGCACGATCTGCGCCGGACCTGTCGCACTCGGTTGGCTGCCGAAGGCATCGGCGACACGGTCGCGGAAGCGGTTGTGGGTCACACCCGCAAGGGCATCATCGGCGTCTATGACCGACATCGTTACGACGATGAGAAGCGCGCCGCGCTGGAGGCCTGGGAGCGGCGCTTGCTGCGGATTGTCGGCGACGACACCGGGGCGACGACCGACACAGCCGAGCCGCCTCTCGTGCCTGCCACTGTTGAGGGAGTTTCATGAAGACGTCGGGAGGAGGGTCTCCGCCCGTGGACAGTTTGGTCGACCTGATCGGCGGGGTGAGAGGCGTACACCCGAAGGACAGCAATATCGCAAAGGTTTCCGACGCAGACATCGATGCATTCGTGAAGCTGCTTCGAGCGGAGGACAGTGCCACCTTTGACCGGCTGGGCCGGATAGACAAGGAGAAGGGCTATCGAACGGTCCTGAAAGCGATGTTGGAGGGCCGAGTACCCGCCGGACAGCAGCAACCGTTCGCGGATACAGGGGAATTCGGGTTCCCGGAGAAGATGCAGGCGGCACGGAGCTTAACGCGGACTCTGGCGTATTGGCGGGAGAGGATTAAGTACGCGCAGCTGGCTAACGAGTTCGATTTGTTGTTCCAGTCCGGGGCTCTTGAGCAGGCGGATGCGGACCGACTCCAGGACCTGAGGCAGAGGAATCCGAGGCTTGTGGGGCCGGGGTGGGACCGCCATTGGAACACGTTATTTGCGGAGTGGGAGGAGAAGCGGACGAAGCTCTCGGGTCTATTGTTGGAGGCGGCGGAGCTGTACGACTCTGGGCAAACAGGCGGGGACGTCTTCCCTTTGCCGACCTTGGAAAACGCGAAGCGCAGGGCGGGAGTCGAAGGGCTCGCGGCGGCCAAATACAGTGGTTGGGGCGGCGCGGAGACTCTGCGGGCCATTGGACGAGTCATCGATGAAACTCCGGTCGAGGTCCTCTTCCCTGCTGCTCGGCCGCGACCTCTCGGGTGGGCTCCTGGGCAGGTAGGGAAGCATGGGGGCGCATCGAGCCCTGAGGGGGCGCTCAACGGGATGGTTGTGCGGGAGATCGCGCACCGCGTTCCCGCTAACTGCGCGGAATGGAAGGGGTTCACCGCCATTTCGAGGCTCGCCAAGTTCCTCGGATTGGAGAAATGCACCCCGGAGTACGTGCGCAGCAGCCTGTCGGGAGGCAGGACCTGACCGTCGGGGTAAAACGTTCCGGGGCGCGATGCCCGCTTTTCTTTTTACCCCCTGCCGGATGCAAAAGTTGGCCTCAGGTGAAACGAGAGGTCAAACCATGCATGACAAGAGCCTGGACTATCTGGGATCCACCCGAGAGGGCGCGGAGTACGTAGGCAATAGCGAACGCGCCTGGATTCGCTGGCGCGGACAGGGCAAAGGCCCCCCGTACGTCCGTGTGGGCGGACAAATCCGTTACCGGAAGCGCGATATCGACGCATGGCTCTCGAAGCACCGGGTCGTACCCGTACGGGAGGAGCTGTGATCATGGGCGCCTTACGTGCAGTTTCCATTGGTCACGAGGCGAGCCCCGAGTGTGTTTTTGAGGAGGCCCGTCGCTTCCTCAAGCGCTTGGACCCCAACGCCACGGTGTTCACGTTCGCGACGTTCACCGACGCGAGGGAAAAGCCCAGCCCGGACCCGCTGGCTCGAATTCAGACGGGCACCTTCGAAGAAATGGCTCCGTGGCTGGAGCGCCACAACGCGATGGGCGCGGGCGTGTTCGTCA
>SLAN01000053.1 GCA_007126865.1 Spirochaetales bacterium
CGCCATCGTCGCACGCCGTCGGACTCGTTGCGCGCCGACGCTTCCATCGAAGATACTCAGATGTCCGAATCGAATATCGCCGGTGTGCCGACAGCCGTCGAAAAATCCGATCTGCCCATTGAGCCCGCGAAGCAGCGTTGTCTTCCCGCTCCCCGAGCGACCCACAACGCTTACGAACGCACCACGGGGTATGTGAAACGTTACGTTTACCAGCAGAGGCCCGCTGTCCGACACGACGGAGAACTGCTCCACATCGATAAACTGCCGTTCCTCGGGTACCCACATATCGTGCCCTCCGATGGCACTCGGGCCGCATGTCTCCTCCGAATCCCGGGCCGGACACCCTTTTCGCCCCGACCCCCGGCCACACGTACAGTATACACCCGGAAAGGCCGGGTCGACACGGCCACAGGAGTTTGTCGGACATATGGGCAGAACTGAATATCGGAAGGGCTTGGTGCATATTATCGCCGGACGTATGCATTCCGATGTCGGTGCATATCCAATCGGGCCACCGGCGCTCGCCCGCGAAGCCGGGTTTCACAAGTACGGCGTGAGCTCCTCTCCGGCGAGCCTGACGGCCCACTTCGACAGCCCGCGCAAGCGGCCGATGTTGCCGACCAGCGCGAGCTCCTGTTCCTCGGCGAGATGCAGCAGAAGCTCGATATCCGGGGTGATTTCCGGAAAGTAGAGAATGAGATATGAGGCGATGTCGGCACGCGAAGTCGCCCACTCCCCGCTTCTCGCGGAAACGACGCTCATACCGGTGCGCAGTATTTTCCGGGCGATCATGCCGCCGATCCGCCGGTGCTCCTCTTCATTCGTAGCAGCATCGAACTGTCGCCACAGCTCGGCGAGAACTTCTGCCGCATCTCCGTTCAGATTGGCACACACCTCCGGCGTCGGACGATATTTCGGAAGCTCGGCGGCGATATCGTCGCCCCAGAGCAGAACGCAGAGGTGGCGGATGAAGACTTTCCATCCGAGCGCACGATCTCCGTGGAAGATCTCGTCGATCCACGTCACCGCGATCGACACTTCCCGTACCAGCTTCGGAAAGCGAGCTTCCAGCTCCCGCGCCGCACCGGTAATGCGACGACGTGACCGACCGGCCGGCTCACTCTGCAGCACGGCAAGCAGATCGAGATCGGAACGACCCGATACCGCTCGCGCCGCCGGAATACTCCCGTAAAGATAGAGAGACGACAGCTCATCTCCGATCGCTTCGGGGATCACCTCGCACGATGCATCGACCAGCGGAGCGAACGAGGACGAGACATTGTCGAGACTGACCTCGCTTACGATCTGTCCGAAATCGTCCACCAGCGACTCGATATGTCCGGGCCGCATAACGCTATCAGTGTAACCCTGAAATGCCGCTGCACAAAGGTAGCGCCGCTATCGTCGGGTGTGAGCGAGAAGGAAGCTGAGAACGTCGGTGTCCTCGGCGACGGCAACCGACTTCGGCTTGCCGGCCCCGTGTCCGGAACGCGTCTGCACCCGGAGCAACACCGGACGGTCGCATCCCTGCGCGAACTGGAGCCGCGCCGCGAACTTGAACGAGTGGCCCGGCACGACGCGATCGTCGTGGTCGCCGGTAGTCAGAATGGTTGCGGGGTAGCACTCACCGTCGACGACGTTGTGCAGCGGCGAGTAGGCGTACAGCGCCCTGAACTCCTCCGGATCGTCGGGCGAGCCGAAGTCGCTCGTCCACGCCCATCCGATCGTGAACGTGTGAAAGCGCAGCATATCCATGACACCGACAGCCGCGTGCGCCGCGGCGAACAGGTCGGGGCGCTGGGTGATGCAGGCGCCGACGAGCAGCCCGCCGTTCGATCCGCCCTGGATGGCGAGATGGCGGGACGAAGTGAATCGCTCCTCGACGAGCAGCTCGGCGCACGCGATGAAATCATCGAACACATTCTGCTTATGCAGCTTCGTGCCGCTCTCGTGCCACTCGCTGCCGTACTCACCGCCGCCGCGGAGACAGGCGACCGCGAGAACGCCGCCGGCCTCGAGCCACGCAGCGCGCTGCAGCGTGAAGAACGGGCGAATCGCGATATTGAATCCGCCGTACCCCCACAGCAGAGCGGGGTTCGTTCCGTCGAGTGCAATACCCTCTCGATAGACGACGAACAGCGGAACCCGTGTACCGTCGGCGCTGAGCGCGAAACGTTGCTTGGTCACAAAGGGGGTCGGGTCGAAATCCGCGCTCCACCGGTCGAGCTCGACGATTCGCTTGCGATCGACCTCGTATCGGAGATAAATCGCCGGCTCGAGAAACGACGTGTACCAGATATGCAACACCGGATCGGAACGCCGTCCGGAGATATCGGCCACCGTCCCCATGCCCGGAAGCGGCAGCTCGCTTTCCGCCACGCTTTCCGCGTGCGGATTGCTACCCGCCACCGGGCGCCGGATCAGAACGCCGCATGCATCGCGCATATAGGAGAGCAGAAAGTCGTCGCCTGCGAGCTTCGCGTCGAGCAGTGTCTCTTCGCGCTGCGGCACGATCTCGCGCCAGCTCACCTCGCTGCCGTCGTCCGGGGCATCCGCGGCCACGACCGAACCGCGCGGGGAGTCGCGATCGGTGCGGAAGTACCACGTGTCGCCGTCGTTGCCGACGAAATGGTACGCCGCTTCAAATCGCTCAACCAGCGGGCGGAGCGAACCATCATCAATATTCCGAATATAGATGAGATGTTTTGTCTCGGTGCCGCGGGCAACGGTAATCACGATCCGTGTCCGGTCGTCACTGATCGCCGGGAAGAACATGCGGTCGGGATGCTCCGGGGTCTCGAAAATCGTCTCGTCGGCCTCCTGCCCGGTGCCGAGCCGGTGCAATCGAAGGCGGGGTGCGGCGGTGCGTCCGCTGA
>SLAN01000027.1 GCA_007126865.1 Spirochaetales bacterium
AAGATTTACTCCTTTGGTAATCTTTATCCTGCGTCTGAATCGAACTCCCATAAAAGGACCTCCTCTCTTCTTTACTCATACTGTTTTCTTGTTATGGGCTGTAAAGTCCGTTAACCGAACTGTATTTACGATCCTTCCTGCTCCTTTTCCCTTATGTTTATTGTTCGTGTTCCGCAGGGATCTCGTGGTTTCCTGCATGGCTGTACATGTCCGCTTGTTCTTGCCTTAATCGGCTGATTGAATATCCTCGGACTTCCTTTCCGCTCATGGAGCCTCCTATGGGCGGCACCAATTTTTTTATCACCCGCCTTGCTTTTGCGAACAAGAAAACCCGTGCTGAAAGACACCGGTTCCTATGTCTTTTAGCCTTATATAAACAGACCTTCTATAAGGATGTTCTATGACCTTTTCTTCAGATTCATATCCTGCCTTCTTATCTTTTTTTTTTTTTTCTCCTATACAAGCCGCCAATAAGAGTACGGATCTTTGCCTACAAAAGAGGCCTCTTCAAAGGCTCTCTTTTTTGCCATCATCCTCTTCTTCTTCAGGCTCACGCCTGATATCGTTCCCATCTTTGTCTTTCCAAAAACCGGGGATTTTCTGCACCACCTGACCGGCCACCAAATAACCGACCATTACACCCCAGATCACGCCTAAAACGCCGTCGACCCTTGTGCCAATGAACAGCCCTATCCCGATCCAGAGAAAAATCATGACTACTGCATGCACCCAGTCAGGCAAAAGAACCCCCTCTTCCTAAAAATGCCGTTTTCATCATCTTCGCATGGTCTGCCTTTCTTCATCGGTCTGCCTGACTAATTCGCCCACCGAAAAGACATTCCTTCTTATCCCTGCAAACCGTTATGTCCTTTCCGGCTTCAAAAAAACTTCTAAATCGTTCTTGCCAGAGATTTGATTTAGTTTTGTGCTTACTAAAATGACAAATCCTATTTTAAGAAAGCAATTAATGATCATTGACATTTTATTGTGCCACCGCCTTACTAATGCAATTACTTCACTTCATAAACTTTCTATTCGGCTGCATTAAAAACTTTATACAGAGAACCCGCATGCTTACTTGCTACTTTCAATCCCAAAATTGAAATAAATCCAATGACCGAACCCGATGTATTAAAGAACAGATCATCAACTGTTTTGCTTCGGGTGACAGTAAAATTGCCCGGGTTAGGTCAATTGCTAACGAAAAGGCCGAACCCGGTCCCCAAATCCCTGACCAAACACAGGCACGGCCGAAACACAGAGGAGCAAGCATACCGATCGGTATAATATCTCTTTTACCTCTAAGTCAGTATTTTAAAGCACTAATTTTATTTCTGCCAGTGGCTCGCGTAAAAACTGTCGATGAAAAGCCACCTGCCGCGGCCACCCCTCAAAAAAGAGCTAACACCTGAGTAAACAGGGGCTTTTTTCAATCAGATTGCTGCATCGGATATACCTTTCCCGACGATTTTTGTCAATGTTTAGGCGGCAGCCAGGTCTTACCGCCCCAGGTACGGTTTTCCCGAAACAAAAATACTTCTATCCACGCTGCTTCTTCTCCCAAAAAGCCGTATAGAAATCCATTCCCAAAAAAAAGATCATAGCAGCGAGACTAATCCAGCCGATCCAGTCACCCCACCTCATGCTAATCGTGTCAGAGGAACCAAGGGGCACTCCTCCCACCAGGACAGCCCGGTCCCCTAACGGAGAAACATGCTTTTTAATAATATTGCCGTACGGATCGATAATGGCAGAATTAAAAGCAGTATCAGCCTTGATCATGGAAACCCGGTTTCACACCGCCCGGAAAACCACGTGGGAATAGTGCTTATGGGCAATGGCGGGCCAGTCAGCCGAAGGCACCCCGATGACTTCGGCGCCGTTGGAAGCTACCTTGCGAGCGGTATCGGTAAAATCCAGGTCATAACAGATGATAGTTCCCAGGCTCCCTATTTCTGTATCGTAAACAGGGTACTCCCCACGAGTAATGCTGGTTTCCCCAGCAAAGGCCACCGGGTGATCTTTGCCGAATACGCCTAAAAATTCCTTTTCCGGTGAGATCACTGTAGCTTCGTTTCGCAAACCTTCATCGGTCTGCACGATGTAACCGATAGCTATATACGCCCCCGTTTCTTCCGCCAGCTGCATAAAGAAAGACGTCTCTTTCTCCCGGGGATCAAAGGACAGATATCCTTCCGGCCATACAATAAACCTTGCTCCCTCGTCGGCTGCCTGCCTGGTTAAGCCACCTATTATTTGCAACCCCTTGTTTATTCCCTCTTCGTCAGCTTCCGGAGATATTATGGCCGCCGGTTGGACAGCCGCCACCTGCAGGTCCGGCTCAGGGGTATGGTACATACTCATACTTACGCCGCCCCAGACCAACAGCAAAAGAAGCACTCCTCCCGCCCAACGAATGGCCCGGGCAGGATTTACGGGAACATTTTTTTCTTCAAACTTCCAGCGCCGGTCCATGCAGGCCAGTAACAGCTGGGCCAATGCGTAGTTAAACAACATGATGAGCAAACTCATACCGTAGATGCTAAATATGCTTACCGGCTGCACGATCCAGGGCAGCCGATATAAGGTGTACGCGGCAAAACCCCAGGTTCCGATCACGGGAATGAACCCGCGAATCATCTCGATACCCACCCACACGGCAGCCCCGTGCAGAATAAACCACCGGTAGCCGGTGCGGGCGTGAAAGAGTCGATCCCGTAACCCCATAAGGGCAGCCATAATACCAATTAACAACGGTAAAAATTGCATAAATAAGACGCCCTCGAACATGGCCCCAAAATAGCCATAGAAAAAGCCTCCCACTCCTACCCCCATGGCCAGGCCCGATAACCGCTCCGGCATGACCC
>SLAN01000163.1 GCA_007126865.1 Spirochaetales bacterium
ATCATATAGCCGTAACTCTCCTCATCGCCGATAACGTACTGAGGAGCGCCCGGAGTATCCTCGAACTCCCTGATCTTTGCCGCAATATGCTTGAAGCCCGTCAATGTGTCGAAGACCTCGGCACCGTGCGCCTCAGCGACAAGGCGCTGTAGCTCGGTTGTCACGATCGTTTTGATAAACGCCGGTCTCGCGGGCAGCGTTCCGAGCTCCCTTCGGGAACCCAGGACATAATCGACGAGGAGGACTCCGTGCTGGTTTCCCGTCAGAAGATCGTACTCTCCGGTATGCGCATTACGAACCGCGATTCCGATGCGATCTGCATCCGGGTCGGAACCCACAACAAGATCTGCGCTCTTCTCTTTCGCGAGCTCGATCGCCTTGTGCAAAGCCGAACCCTCTTCCGGATTCGGCGATTCGACGGTCGGAAACTCGCTGTCGGGGTCTCTTTGCTCCGGTACTACGCTCAGTTTCAGACCGAGGCGGTCGCAGATGCGTTCGATAAGCATTGCGCCGGTGCCGTGGAGCGGCGTATAGACCATCTCAATTTCATGGCCCGATTCGCGAAACAGCTCGCGTCGAACAATCTGGCGCTCGACCATATCGAGGAATCGATCATCCACCTCTTCGTCGATCATATGAAGCAGGCCGCGCTCGATCGCTTCCCGCCTGTCAATAACCGAAACAGCGCCGGTAACCCGGGATACCTCTTCGATAATTCCCTTGTCGTGCGGCGCTACGACCTGACTGCCGTCGTTCCAGTACACTTTGTAACCGTTGTACTCCGGCGGATTGTGGCTTGCCGTGACGACGATACCGGTGTCGGCTCCCAGCGTGCGTATTGCGAAACTTAGCTCGGGGGTCGGGCGCAGGTCGGAGAAAAGGTACGTCTCGATACCGTTCGCGCAGAGAACGAGCGCCGCCTGAAGCGCAAACTCACTGCTATATCGTCTGTTGTCATAGGCGATTACAGCCTTCGCGTGTTCCTGTTCTCCACGTGTCCGGCGCACATGCCGATTCACATATCGGGCCAGTCCGAGAGTGGCCTGGCGTACCACGAAGGTGTTCATGCGATTGTAGCCGCCGCCGATCACGCCTCGTAGTCCGCCGGTACCAAACTCGAGGGTGGTGTAGAAACGGTCGGCAAGCTCTTCCTGTGCTCTGCTTCTCAGAAGCTGCTCTACCTCAGCGCGAAATGTGTCGTCGCTTTCCGCCGCGATATAGGCTCGTGCACGAGCCTCGATGTCGGAGTGTTCGGCCATAACGCCACCTTTGTATCAATAAATGCTGTTTCGGTCCAAGCGACCGCAAAGAACCCGAAGGCAGTAGATCGGAGGTGACGTCGCACAATTAACAGAGCGCGAGTCTCTCGATCGCGTTAAGGATTTCCTCGGGGGAGTCGAATACTTCGTCGGCCCCCGCCGTCTCCAGATGTGTGCGACCGCGATACCCCCATGCGGCGCCGTATACCGGGACACCGGCGGCCCGAGCGGTGCGAACATCAACATCCGAATCGCCGATGAGCAGGGCGGAGTCACGATCTCCTCCGCTCATCGTTATACACTCGTACAGCGGTTGCGCCGACGGTTTCGGAGTCCGACCCGGACGTGCTCCAACAACCGCGTCGAATCGGTCTACTCCGAAAGCTGTGTGAACGACACGCTGCGCGATCGGCTCCGATTTGTTGGTGCAGACAGCGAGGATGATGTTGTGATCGCGAAATCCGTCGAGCAGTGGCTCTATTCCGGCATAGATCGTAGAATCGACGAACGGTTGATCGGTGTACTCATCGGTTATCATTCTTTCGAGCTGATCGACCGACTCGTCATCTGTTGAACCGCCGGTATGCTCAAGCGCCAGCCGCGCCAACACCCGGGTGCCCCACCCCACCATCTCGCGACATCTGTCTGCCGGGATCGACACGAATCCGAGCCGGTTCAGTGCACGGTTCGCTGCTGCAGCGATATCCGCTATTGTGTCGACCAGTGTGCCGTCGAGGTCGAAGACGACGACGCCGGGATACTCGTGGTTGCCCATGCAGGCGATTGTGTACTGCAATACGGCTCTGCCTCAAGCTGTCCGGGGGGAATTGAGATGGGTTCTGAAAAGGGCGTGGACGCGTTCGAAAAACACTATCGAGAGCTATTCGGTGACCGTTGGCCGGATCTACGAGCAGCGATGCAGCATGATCATCCGATGGTGCCGATCGATACCGGCACTGCCGATCGATACTACGTCGATCCGGCGAGCCTCGTTGTCGCCGGGGCTGCCGGGCCAACAGGGGAACGACTCGTGCTTGATATGTGCGCTGCGCCGGGCGGGAAGACGCTGGCAATGGCGTTAACGACGGCAGAAGGCGGGAGAATTATCGCAAACGACCGCAGCTCCGCGCGGAGGGCCCGCTTACACCGCGTGCTCGATACCTATTTGCCCGAGACAGCGCGACGCAGGGTGGCCGTCAGCGGCCGGGATGCACGCAAAATCGGATTGCGGCAGCCTGACGTATACGATCTCGTGCTGCTTGACGCTCCGTGCAGCAGCGAGGCGCACCTGATTCGCGGCAAGGGTCGGATCGATCTCTGGAGTCGGTCGAGGATCACGCATATCGCGCGGGATGCCTTTACGTTGCTTCGATCGGCTATGCAGTCGGTATGCCGGGGAGGTAGCGTCATCTACTCTACCTGCAGCCTGCCGTTCGAGGAGAACGAGGGTGTGGTCGAGCGTGCGATCAAACGTTCGGCACAAAAAGGGCTAACCTTCGTCGAGCGCGATCCGCATGCCGGAATGTGGGAAATCGCCGAGAGTCACCGCCTGAACATTTCAGGTTCATCTCGGGGTTTCCGAGTATGGCCGGATCTCAATGACGGATC
>SLAN01000016.1 GCA_007126865.1 Spirochaetales bacterium
AAACGCCTACGGGAATTGCACCGCGAAACGGACAGACCTCGAACCGTCCGCACCGTACCCTCTGCGTGTCTAACCGGCGCTGCAGGCATCGGCGCGCAACAGCTGTATCGTGGCAGGTCGGCGTGTATTCGCGGAGGAGCACTATGTCTGATGAACACGGTATTAAAGAACAGGGCACACGAAATGACGGTCACGATCTCCGATTGGCCGGACGTCTGACCGTCGATCGTGTCGAATCGTTTAAACGGCAATTCGAAGAGGCGATCGCCGCGACCGACGACGTTCAGCTGCGTTTCGATCGGGTCGAGGAGGTCGATCTCTCTTTCGTTCAGCTGCTCTGGGCGGCCCGGCAATACGCCGACAATCGCGGCGTGCGATTCCGGGTCGAGCTCCCGATACCGGACGCGCTGCGAGCCGAGCTTACCCGTGCCGGTTTCTTCCGCACTGAGGATCTGGTTCCGGTCGAGGACGGCGAGGCGATCTGGTCGATCGGCTGGGACCGGGAGCTCTGAGTACACACGAATCAAGGGCGGTAAAGAGTTATGAGTCTCGACGAGAAGTTCCGACAAACGTTCCGTGATGAGGCGGCCGAATTGCTGGCGGAGCTCGAAGACGCGCTGCTGTCGCTGGAAACGAGGCCCGACGATACGGTGCTCGTCGAGCGCGCATTCCGGGCGCTGCATACGCTGAAAGGCTCCGGCGCGATGTTCGGGTTCGAGACGATCGTCACGCTGGCGCACGAAACCGAAACAATCTTCAACCGTGTCCGCAGGAACGAGCTGCGCGCGGAGCGGTCGATCGTCGATCTGGCCCTCTCGGTGAAGGATGCGATTCGTGCGTTGCTCGACGGTGGAGATACGCCGGCGGACGAAGCGGAGCTGATCGAGAAGCTCCGGAAGATCGAGCCGGTGGAGGTCGAATCGCACGAGGGCGAATCGAACGAGGCCGGATCACATTCCGATACCCGTGACGCGGCGAGCGGCAATGTGAACGTCTTTCGAATCCGTTTTCGACCTCATCCGGATGTATTCCGCAGCGGCACCAACCCGGTAAGCCTTCTCGACGAGCTGCGAGAGCTCGGGGAGTGCGAGGTTGTTGCGCATGCGCGGCATATTCCGTCGCTCGACGAGATCGATGCCGAACGCTGCTATGTGCTCTGGGACATCATACTCGTCACGCCGTCCGGGGTGAACGCACTCCACGATGTATTCGCGTTTGTCGAGCACGAGAGCGAGCTGACGATCGAGCGTCTTCGCGATCCGGTCGAGGAGGCGCCGAAGCGGCTCGGAGTGATCCTGGTCGAACGCGGAGACATTCGCGCCGAGGAGGTCGAGGAGATAGTGCGGGGCAAGCGTCTGCTCGGTCAGATGCTTGTGGAAGCCGGCCTCGTATCGCACGACGATGTCCGGGCCGCGCTCGCCGAGCAGCGACAGATGACCGCCGCTGCCGAGCGGCAGCATGACAACGGCGACGAGGGGCCGACGACGATTCGCGTGAATCTCGGGAAACTCGATTCCCTGGTCAACCTGGTCGGGGAGCTGGTCACCGCGCAGGCGCGTCTGGCCAGGTCTGCCGAAGTGGGCGACCGGTCGAGCATCACCTCAATCAACGAAGAGATCGAGCGACACGTGGTCAACCTGCGCGGGCTGGCGATGGAGATGCGAATGGTCCCGATCGGGGAAACATACGCACGCTTCTTTCGCCTCGTTCGCGACCTTTCGAGGCAGCTCGACAAGGATGTCGAGCTCGTGACCGAGGGAAGCGAGACCGAGCTGGACAAACGGATTATCGACAAACTGGTGGAGCCACTGACGCACCTGATCCGGAACGCGATCGATCATGGAATCGAAGCGGTACAGGCCCGAGCCGAGGCCGGGAAGGCGTCTCGCGCGACCGTGCGGCTGTCCGCCGAGCACTCCGCCGGGATGATCCGCATCCATGTGGCCGATGACGGCAGAGGGCTCGACGAGGCCGACATCCTTGAACGAGCCGTGGAGAACGGAGTCGTACCGCAGGACGCATCGCTGTCGCGTGAAGAGATATTCGCGCTGGTTTTCGAGCCCGGCTTCTCGACCGCCGCCGAGGTAACCGACCTGTCCGGGCGCGGTGTCGGCATGGACATCGTACGGCGCACCGTGGACGCGCTGAACGGCTCGCTGTCGGTGCAGAGCGAACGCTCGGTCGGGACGACGGTCACGATGAGCATTCCGTTGACGCTCGCGATCATGGACGGCCTGCTCGTACGCGTGAACGCAGAGCACTACGTTCTACCGCTCGCGTCGGTTCTCGAGTGCATCGAGCTCCGCGAAGAGTCGACACGCACCACGAACGGGCGCCGGCTGATTGAGGTGCGCGAGAAGCTCATACCGTACCTGAGTCTGCGCGATGAGTTCTCCACCGGCGGAACGCCGCCTCCTGTCTCCCAGGTGGTGATCGCGGAAACCGGTGATGGACGTGTCGGTCTTGCTGTGGACGAAGTCATCGGGCAAACACAGGCGGTCGTCAAGACCCTCGGTTCGATCTCCGGCAGTGTCGCCGCGGTCTCGGCGGCAACGATCCTGGGCGACGGAACCGTCGCCCTGGTGCTCGACATCCCGCGCCTGGTGGCTGCGGTCACCGGTGCCGGCGGTTCGGGCGCTGTAACGGAAGAGGCCCGAATATGAGTCGAATCCGAAGCCTTATATCCCCTGACCGGAAACCTGACGGACAACTATGGTCGCCGCCGATTGCCGCCGGACTCTGTCTTGCAGCCGGCGCCGCGATGGTGGGCTTGCGTACAATCGTCGGAAGAGATGTCACAATCGCGATTCCGTGGTCGGCCGGCGTACGAGTCGGGCTGTACTGGGTTTTC
>SLAN01000033.1 GCA_007126865.1 Spirochaetales bacterium
GGCGACCTCGATCGTCATACAGCGATCGAGGCCGGCGGTTGCATGGCGAATCGGTACGTGCCCGGCAGTGCCGCTGTCCGTTGGCGAAGATGCGACGGTGCCCGCGCCGGTGCCCCCGCCGGGACGACCGGCGGCGGGGCTTCGCGCGGGCATCCCCGCGCTCGCTTTTTCTCCCGCGCTCCCGAACGCGGTTTCGAGTATGAAGGCGGCCACCACATCGCACGGCACGATATCCGCGCGCGTCTCGGCGTGCCCCAGCAACGACCGGAGATTACCGGTACCGACCATCGTCACGAACGCAGCGAACGCCGCACGGCTGTCGATCCACCCCGGGAACGGGTGCTCGAGACACGCGGAGATGATGCTCGGCCTGACGATCGCAAGCGGCAGATCGGCGTAGTATCGATTGAGCAGATGCTCACCGATGCATTTCGTCAACGTATAGGTGTTCGGATGCCCGCTCTCAGCGAGAAGCTGCCCTTCGTCAACCGAATCCTCCATAACCGCTCGAAGCAGCTCGTCGGGGTCGCGCGGCAGCGGCGAGAGCTGTTCGTACACCGGTTCGCCGTTCCGGTTGGGGGTCACGTACGCAGTCGAGACACTCACCACACGCTGCAGGTGCGGCATCTCCCGCAACAGCTCCATGAAGTTCATGGTGGCAACGACGTTCGCCTGCATCGCACTTTCGATCGGCAGATCGAAGTCGATCGAGGCGGCGCAGTGGATCGCATGGGTAACCCGTTCGCGAAGGTCCGTGAGATCGCCGTCGCCGATCCCGCAGCCGGACTCGGCCAGGTCGCCTTCGACGGCGACAATCCGGTCGCGCCATCGACCCTCGAGCAGTGAAAAACACGGTGAGCTGCACAGGCTCTCGAGACGACGCGCGGCGTCCGCCGACCGCTTCCGGCGGATGAGCACCGTAACCGTCGCGCCCGGCTCCCGGCGGAGCAGCTCTTCGAGGACCACCTTGCCGAGAAAGCCGGTAGCACCGGTGAGCAGAATGTGGGGAGATGTGATGTTATTCGCTCCGGCGTCCGGCATTCGGCGCTTCGGTCCCCTTACCCTTTCGGTGCAAGCAATCCGTTGCCCGCCGCAAACACGTTCTTCGGATCGATCGCCTTCTTCAGTTGACCGAGCAGCCTTCCACCCGACTGCGAGACAATACGATCGGCGAACGGAGCCCTGATCTTACCGATCCCGTGGTGGTGGGACAGTGTACCACCCGATGTGAGCACCTCGTCGCGCGCGGCACGCTCGATCTCCGAAAATACCTCGTTCGGCCGCTCGAGCCCCTTGGAGTAAAAGGCGAGATAAAAATAAACGCAGGCGCCGCTCGGATAGACCTGCGTCACACGGCAGGTGACGTATGGCCGCCCCGGAAGCGCGCGCGCCGAGTGTTCGGCGTAGACCCGCTCCTTTACGCGCCGGCACATCTCCTCAAGATCGCTCCACGCGACCGAGGTTTCGAACGATTCGGCAATAATGTGATACCGCATGATGAAGTCGCGAATGTAGGCAATGGCGAAGGTCATTGCATACCCGCGCCGGCCGTTCTCCGCGCCGGCAAGCATGCCGCGGTGCCGGCGGATGAGTGGCCGCAGCTTACGTTGATGGGAGGTCACTTCATCCTTCGAGCCTTCGTAGACCAGTGTGCAGGCGACCATCCGTTCCGGCTCGAATCGCTTGAGACGGGTGACGATCCACTTCTGGAGCCGACTCTTCAGACGCTTCAGCCCGGCCGACGCGGGCTTCAACGCCTGGCTGAACTGAAACTGCATGTTGTCGACGAGCCTGACACTGGCCGGCTCGAGCTGTGCGCGCGTGAGCTCGTGCATGAACGCCACCCCGTCTTCGAAGGAGTGAAAGAGGATCGAGTCGAAGCGCTGCACCTCCGGCAGCGGGAAGATGCGCACCACCGCGCTGGTGATAATACCGAAGTCTCCCTCCGAGCCGAAGAGCAGCGAGCGCAGATCCGGGCCGACGCTTTCGCGCGGGCCGACATGCTCGCGGCGCAACACGCCGTCGGGCAGCACCGCGGTCAGATCCTCGACAAGATCCTCGATATTGCCGTAGCGGTTTTTCTTCATACCGCTCGCGTTCGTGGCGATCCACCCGCCGAGGGTCGCGAACTCGATGCTGTCCGGTTCGTGGCCGATCGTGAACCCGTGCGGCGCGAGCGTCTTCTGGATATACCGCCCTACCGCACCCGCCTCGATACAGGCGGTATGATTCACCGGATCGATCCACCGCACGCGATTCATGCGGGCAAGATCTACCGAGATGATGGTTCTCCGTTCGCCGGCCGGACAGCGCAGTGCCTCGGAGACGTTTGTCCCCCCGCCATAGGGGATGATCGCCGCGTTCGTCGAGATCGCCGCCTCAACGATGCGTTGAACCTCCTCGTCGCTCTCCGGGTAGACGACGACATCCGGGATCCGTTCGAGCGAGCCGTAGCGGATCGCCCACATATCTTCCTGGGTGTGCCCGTGTGCGTGGCGCAGCCGAATCTCATCGTCGTCTACGATCTGATCGCCTCGCAGCGCGGCTTCGAGCGCAGCGCGGACCTTGCGTGCAACGTTCGGCTTCGGAGCCGGCGGCGGATAGTGCGGCGTGTGAACATCACTCAAGTCCAGATCGACCTGGAGAATACCGCGTATCCACGGTATAAGGGCCGGTAACTTCTGACCCGAGAGCGGATACCGCGACCCGCGCATGCGTACGTGACCGTCTTCGGTGATCTCGAAACCGGAGTCACGAAATCCCCACGCGTCGAGCGACTCCTCGTCGGAGGCGTCGGGCACGACCGTCTGCGGAACGATCCGATGGTTCTCAGCCATGGACCGAATACTA
>SLAN01000088.1 GCA_007126865.1 Spirochaetales bacterium
CCCCCGGTCGCGTGATCGTTTGCCCGCCATGTCGCGATCATGTCGAACAGAACCGGACGATCGCCCGCCTCGCACTCGAGTGTTTCGGTGTCTCCGGCCCTGGAGTCGACGAAGCACTCCAAACGTTCGAAGGCCTCGAGCACCGGCTGGAGAAGATCGCCTCTATCTCCGGAGTCGGGTTCTATAACGATAGCGCAGCCACCGTTCCTCCGGCAGCCGTCGCCGCACTGAGAACGCTCGTTCCGAATCGGACGGTACTGATCGTCGGGGGAACCGACAAACATCTCGACCTGACCGGATTCGCCAGGTCGATTTCCGACGCAAAGGCGATCGTCCTGCTCGACGGCAGTGCGACCCGACGCATGAAGAATGAGCTCGATGCGGCAGGGTGTGCGTATCACGGCCCATATCCGGACCTCTCGCAAGCGGTCGATGCCGCGGCGGCGCTTGCGTCCACTGGTGATGCGGTCTGCCTATCGCCCGGTGCCGCGAGCTTTGAGATGTTCGAGAATGAATTCGAACGAGGTCGCGAGTTCAAACGAATCGTATCCCGATTGCGGCATTGATGCCGGCTCGGATATAGTGGCACGCAATGCACGTTTACCCGCGCGAGTTTCTCGAACGTATACCGAAGACAGATTTGCATGTTCACCTCGACGGGAGCTTGCGCCTCGCAACGTTGATCGAGCTGGCGAAGGAACGCGGTATCGAGCTGCCGAGCTTCACGGAGTCAGGACTGATCGAAACCGTCTTCAAGAACTCCTACGCGAATCTCGATGAGTATCTCGCCGGTTTTCAGTGGGCAACGGCTGTGCTCCAGACCGCCGAGGCGCTCGAGCGGGTCGCATACGAGCTCGCACTGGATAACGCCGCCGAAGGCGTTCGCTACCTCGAGGTCCGTTTTGCGCCCCAGCTCCATGTCTCGCGAGAGCTCTCCTTCGAAGAGGTAATGCATGCGGTGGACCGCGGATTGCGCCGCGCCCGAACCGAGGTCAACGCGGACCTGAGCGACGGTATCCCGCCGTTCGAGTACGGGATTATCGTGTGCGCCATGCGCTTTTTTACCGAGCATTTCTCCAGCTATTACGCCGACCTCGTACGGGTCCTGAAGTTCAGCACATTGCAGGAAGTAATCCAGAGAGCCAGCCTCGAGCTGGCAAAGGCGACTGTCGCGCTGAAGAACGAGAGCGATGTACAAGTGGTCGGCTTCGATCTTGCCGGCAGCGAGCGCGGCAACCCCGCCGGAGCACACCGCGAGGCGTACGAATATGCCCACAGCCACTTCCTGCGCAAGACGGTGCATGCCGGAGAGGCGTACGGCCCCGAATCGATTTTCCAGGCAATAACCAAGCTGCATGCCGACCGAATCGGCCACGGATTGCGACTCTTTGCCGCAGACATGATCGAGAACGATGAAATTGCCGATCGCGAACGTTACTGCGAGGAGCTTGCCGACTACATTGCCGAAAACCGTACGACCATCGAAGTCTGCCTGACAAGCAACCTGCAGACATCCCCCGATATTCCTGATGTCGCCTCACATTCACTCGCGAAAATGCTCGAATACCGCCTTTCGGTTACCCTCTGCACCGATAATCGTCTTGTAAGCCATACTTCGATGAGTGACGAGATAGAGCTCGCTACGAGGAACATCGATATCTCTCCGAAACAGTTGAAGAACATTATCATCTACGGTTTCAAGCGTTCCTTCTATTACGGCCCGTACTCGAGAAAACGGGAATACGTCCGCAAGATCATCGACTACTACGAGAAAATCGCTGCCGAATACGGCTTTGAATAGGAGTGCGCCCTGTGCGTCTGTCCGACAAGCTCCGACACAGACCGTTCTACGACTGCCTCGCTACGAGCGCCCGGCCCACTCCTAACGCTTCTTCAGTCGTTTGTAGTAGTAGTGGCGGGCACGCTCGGCAACTCGAAAGGCGCGCCCGGTTCCCGGGCGAAGCACCCGGTCCCATGTTCCGCAATATTGGACTATCCGTCCCCCGAATCCGGTTTTAAACCGGTATAGGCCGTGCATCGGATGACTCTCATCTTCGGCGGGAGGAATTCCGAACATGTCATAACACGAGCAATCTGCCTCCATTGCCCGCCGCATCGCATGCCACTGCAACGCGTACGCCGGCATGAGATTGCGCTTCAGCTCCTCGCCGGCACCGAATACGTAGGTAGCTCTCGTTCCCATTCTTGCCGTGATAATACCGGCGAGCAGATCGCCTTCGTGCTCGGCCAGCAGAAGCTCGACGGAGGGCTTGCCGTGATCCGGTCCCTCGTACCAGTCGTGGACCAGGAAGTCACGGTAGTACTCCGCACGGTGAATGGCGATACGGTCGCGTACGGCGGTTCTCTCATACATGCGATACCACCGCTCAAAATCGTCTCTCAGCTCGCCCGGCGCGCTCACTCGGACAGTGACGCCGCGCTTCGCCGCAAGTCGCACATTATAGCGCCACTTCGATTTCATCTGCGCAAGGAGCGATTCCTCGCCCTGAGTTAAGTCGATAAGAACGGTAGTCGGCGGTTGTACCTCCACCGCTCCGGCCACGATTCCAACGCTTCGCAGTCGCTCGCGGTCGAGCGGATGTGTCCACCGCGGATCGAGGCGCAGCACGGCAACTCCGGCAGGCAGGCGCCGTTCGATCTCCACCGCAATCCCCGCGAGCGAACTCTCGCCGTGGGAGATTCGCTCATCCGGTCCGTGTGGCACATACGCAAATCCAACCCCGCCACGGAATCGGCGAACCAATACGAGCAGCGAGGAAGCGTTTTCCACCGTACGAAACGCGTATGGGTGCCAACCGTATCGCTCTTTCAGGCGCCCCCAGAACGGG
>SLAN01000246.1 GCA_007126865.1 Spirochaetales bacterium
ACCGGCATCACCTCCACAAGCGGTATCGAGGCGAAGCTGATGCTCAGGAGCATACCAAGACCGCTGAACGCCGCTGCGGTCGCCGAGCGAATAGGATGTAGATTGCTGTCCATGTCCCTTCCCATCTCTTCGATTACAGTATCGGAGCGAGACGCCGCAGCCTTAGAAGTTTGTCGGGCGTGAAGGCGGTCCGACGAGCGTTCAGAGGAGGTCGGGAAAGAAATCGAGCACGGTGTCACGAACCGTGCCGTTGTCATAGAGGTGGCGGTAGTTCACAGCTGAAACGAGTATCTTCCGGATATAGTCTCGTGTTTCGCCGAGTGGGATCCCCTCGTGAAAGAGAATCGAGGGGAGATCTCCCCGATTCGCCCGCCACACACGTACCCGGCCCTGCCCGGCGTTGTACGCAGCGAGCGAACCGAGCCAGTTTCCAAGCGAGCGATTGATGTCGGAGAGGTAACGGGCGCCAAAGCGCAGATTCGTCTCGGGATCGGTAAGGTCGTAATCGCTGACCCCGAGGCGATTCGCGACGTCCATGGCAGTCGCGGGCATGAGTTGTGCCAGCCCGGTCGCACCGACCCACGACCGTATCTCCGCGTCGAAGTAGCTTTCCTCGCGCACCAAGCCGTAGAAGAGATAGAGCGGAAGATCGAACTCTTCGACCACTGCACGCATCTCCTCCTCGTACGCGAGCGGGTAGATGAGTCGTGCAAGGTCGCGGTCGACGACGAGATCATCGATCCGGCTCAACCGATTCGCAACACGCAACGAAAACAGCAACTGTCCGCTCCGGGCCAGCTCGGCGGCGAGCTGCTCGGTAACCGCGCCTCCGGTGCGCTTATCGTTCTCATAAACCGCACGATACGCTTCGGCCAGAAGTCCGTACTGCATATACCCCGAGACGAGGAGGTCATCCTCTCCGGCGACCGCCTGGCGTTCGGCTTCAGGCTCTCCGGGCAGCGCCCACGGTTCGCGGTCCATCATGACCGAGGCTACGATCGAGTAGTACGGGCTTTCCCGCTGCTCGAAAGCGGGCTGCAACAGCTCGTATAGCCCGTCCGTACCCGAGTTGTGGTCCGCCGGAAGGTGGACGAGTCCTGCACGTACCGCGCCGGCCAGGGCGACTGCATATTGAGCGGCACTCCGCGATGATCCGTGCTCGCGAATCGCCGAATGCGCGCGCACCAGTGCGTCCCATCGCCGGGCGGGAACAATGTTCGCAAGAAGGCGCTCGAGAGATTCATCAAACCTCGACGGTTCGTTTGCCCGCTCCAGCACCCCGGCAAGCTCGCCGACAAGGCCGATCGGATCTGCGCTCACCGCTGCATGGAGGTAATGATATAGAGCATCGTCGTACGAGCCGGCATCCTCGGAGGATTCCATCGCTCGTCGCAGCGCACCGACGGCGGCTCGATTGTCGGAAACGGCCCGATACAGTCGTCCGATGCTTTCGTAGATGTAGTGACGGATATGAGGCGGCGCGACATCGACGAGCCCGGAAAGCCGCTCTGCTCCGGCGCGCGAGTTACCGCTCCGAAAGTAGGTCTCCCGCAGGTCGGCGATACCGGGCCGGGAGAAAAACGTATCGCTGTCGACGGTAAGCTCCTCACCGTCGGACTCGAAATGTACTCCGTCCGATCCCGGGTGTATCGAATCGAAAAAGTCTCTCGCGGTTGTCCACTCCCTCTCGGCGACCGCAGCACGATAGGCGAGATAGTCGTACTGCGCTCGCGGGACCGCACGGGCGATAGAAACCGACTCATCGAGAGTGCCCGCACCGCTGTCATGACTATTCGCCTCACGCAGGGACGTCAAACGTGACTCCAGCTTCGCGATCCCCTCGTCGGACGACGCATCGCGAAGCGCACGCCCCAGATCGTCGGAGAAGCGTTCGCTTTGTCCATCAATCAGCGAAGCAAGTGCGAGCCGTGAATGGAGATCCGGAAGCTCGTCGGCGTACCGCTCGAGTCCGTAGACCTCCTCCGCCCGGTGGAGCGACAGCAAAAGGTCGGCGCGTTCGAGAGCGAGGCGGGCGTTTCTCGAGGTCGATGCGGAGACGAATTCGGCCGCGACGAGTGCTCGCTCGCGCTCGCGCCTGCTGTTTGCGAGCTCTACCATGCGGAGAGCGGACTCGACCGCCCACGGCTCGACACCCGAATCGAACTGCATTTCGTGGAACCGGAATGCGGTCTGCTCGCGCCCTTTGCGCTCGAAGATCCGCCCGACATAGTAGCCACTGCCGTCCTCGATTCCATACAGACGATCGCTGTTGAAGTCGCGCGGGTCGACGTCGCGCAGGAAGGAGTAGTCGCCCCGTTCGAGCCGGGCCATCGAGGCGTCGTAGTCCATGCCGAGGAAATCGGGATCGGTTTCGCAGCCGATCAATAACGGAAGCAGAAGTAGAAAGAGCGTGCGCTGCATGGTCTATAACGATCTGGAGAGCTCAACCGGTGGCGCACTCGCCCCGGATAATCCGGGCGAGTTTCCGCAACGGTGTGAGGAATTGCCGCACGGCGCGCTGTCCGCCGATAAAAGGAAGCGGCCACCACGCGAGACCGAGGTCGACGGCGCTTTCGAGCGGAGGCACCGGTTCGGCTTGAAACGCACCGTAAATGAGGTAAACGAGGCCGGCGAGAATGGCGAGCCCCAATAGCATATACGCGACGAAGTAGATCGATGAGGGGCCGGCTGGCGCCACGGGCGCATCGGCTTCGTCGGCTGTTTCCCCCTCCTCGTCCTCGATACCCGGCTCCGTGGCCGCGTGCGAAGCGAGGCGTTGATCCGCGTACGGTGAGTCGAACTCATCGAAAGAGAAGTCCTCGGTTTCGGCGCGGGCGGGCG
>SLAN01000277.1 GCA_007126865.1 Spirochaetales bacterium
CGCCGCGACTACACCCGAGCCGACACCTCGACCCGGCAACAGCCACCGGATCAGGACCGCCAGCTCACCATCACGCGAGACAGCCGAGACCGTGCCGAGGCGGCCCGCCAAGACCTCGCCCGGCGGCTTGCCACCACGGCGAAGGGAGACCCGCAGCGCACGACGCTGGCCCGCACGTTCGCGACCTGGACCCGGCTCGTCGACCACCTCGATCGCGAGGTGACCGAGCTCACCCGCCGGCACCAGCAACACCAGCACATGTCGCAGCAACAGCAGCCACGGCATCCGAGCCGGGCGCGCCGGCGCGAATGACCGGCCGAGACGAACCCGAGCTCCTGGCCGCAACACCGTCCGTGGGACTGCCCGAAACGCGGGCTGTGAGACGAAACTTCCTTGAGGATCTTCGCGTCATCATTCCTGAGGACGAGGTGGCGCGGCGCAGTCGCGTGCGAGGTCAGCTCAGGCCGTTCTCTCGCCCTCCTGTCATGTTCCTCCGACCTGCAGGTTCGTCCCGCGCACGCCGACTGGCGGGCCCTTGTCCTCTGGCTGCCCTGACCCGGCTCGCGCGACCCTGAGGTGAGTGACAGCGGCGGGTTCCGAGCATCCGCCCGGCGCCCCCGCTCGCGCAGGGGGGTAGCGGATGCAGCTTCGGGCGTGGCGTGCCCCGCTCAAACGGGCGTTGGCAGTCCGCCGCTGGCGCTCGGGGCGGCCGCTGGCGACCAGCGGCGTGCTCTGGGCCGTGATCGGGATCGCCTTCGTCGTAGTCGGCCTGCTCGGGGTGGTCGGTTTCACCCGTGTCCAGCAGCTTCAGGACACCCTCGAGCCCCTCTCGTCCCGGCTGTACCTCTCGCTCCAGCTCTTCGTTCTCCAGAGCGGTGTGGTGCCGGGGCCGGTGCCCTGGCAACTCGAGGTGGCCCGGTTCGCGGCTCCGGTGGTGGCGGGCTACACGCTCCTGCTGACGTTGGCGGCGGTGTTCTACGAGCAGGTGGCGGCGTTGCGCCTGCGTGCTGCGCGCGGCCACGTCGTCGTCGCTGGGCTCGGCCGGAAGGGCTGGTTGCTCGTGCAGGGGCTGCTGCGTCGCGGCGAGCCGGTCGTGGTGATTGAAACCGACGGTTCGGCTCCCGAGCTCGAGGCGGCACGACGGGTCGGCGCGCTGGTCGTCATCGGCGATGCCCGGTCACCCCAGACCCAACGCCGAGCCGGCGTCGCGCGCGCTGGTCAGTTGGTCGCCTTGACTGGAGTCGACGCAACGAACGTCGAGGTGCTAGAGGCCGGACGCGGACTCGCGCGGCACCCGCGAGCCGGCACCCTACGGGGTGTCGCGCACCTCGAGGACCCGGAGCTATCGCTGTTGGTGTGCGGCCAGGAACTGGACCGATACGGCCCAGGAGCCGCTCGTCTCGACGTCGTCAACGTCACCGCCGCAGGCGTCCGGAAGCTACTGGGGGTCCACCCGCCGTTCCAGCCCCAGGGCCCCGCCCACGTCGCCATCGTGGGGACCGGAGCCACGGCGCGTGAGCTCGCGCTGGCGCTGGCGCGGAGCTGGGGAACGCGGGGGCCGACCACGGAAGGGCGTCTCCGCCTCACGGTGTCCGGATTGTCGTCGCGGTGTCTGGTGGCCCTCGGGGACCGTCATCCAGAGCTCGCCCGGTTCGCTGAAATTGAGGTCATCGCCGAGCTCGCCGCGGTGGCCGCGTCGCGGCCCAACGTCGCGTACGTGTGCCCGGCCGTCGCCGCGGACGTGGTGTCGACCGCTCTCGCGCTCCGGCGATGCTCCGGCGACTCTGCGTGCCGGATCGTGGTGGTCTTCGAGGAGGGGTCCGGCCTGGAACAGCTGCTGGAACGAGCGCCGCACTGCACCGGAGCGCCGTCGATGGTGACCTTCGGGCTCTTCGACGAGGCGTGCGACCCCGACGTTCTACTCACCGGCACGACGGAGCTGCTGGCACGGGCGTTGCACCGGACCTACCTCGACGCCCACCCGGACCGCGGCCCCGAGGAGGATCCGGCGCGCCGCCCCTGGGTCCAGCTCCCCGAGACGCTCCGGGAGTCGAACCGCGACCATGCAGCTCACATCGGCATCAAGTTGGCCGCCATAGGGCGGACGATAGGTCCACTCACTGACTGGGACGCCGCGCACCGGCCCTTCACCAACGACGAGATCGAGGTGATGGCACGGTTGGAACACGACCGGTGGGTGGCCGAGCGGCGGAGGGGCGGGTGGCGACCGGGACCGCGAGACCCACAACGTCGCAGAACGCCGTACCTGGTCCCGTGGGAGGAGCTCTCTGAGGAAATCCGAGGATACGACCGCCTGTTCGTCCGACAGCTGCCACCGCTGTTGGCCTCGGTCGGGCTCCAGGCCCACCACCGATCGCCGCACCGCGATCGGAGCGACGTCCCCTCCAGCAGGAGCGAGCGTGCACGGACGCTGGAAGCGAGATGATGAGAAGATCAAGGGGTGAGTGCGATGGCAGGGACCGTTCAGGGCCCTCACGCCCGTGATGCGCGGGCGCCCAGTGAGGAGCGGGGGCCAGCACGGGGAGCGCCCGACCACGAGGTCTTCATCAGCTACAGCCACCGCGACAAGCCCGTAGCCGATGCGGTGGTGTCCCGGCTCGAACAGGCCGGCATGCGCTGCTGGATCGCGCCCCGCGACGTGCTCCCGGGCCGGGTCTGGGGCAAGGCGATCGTGGACGCCATCGAGACCACCCGGCTGATGGTGGTCGTCCTCTCCAGCGAGGCCAACGAGTCCCGCCAGGTCATCCGTGAGGTTGAACGCGCTATCGCGCACGACGTGGTGGTGATCCCCTTCCGCATCGAACCGTTCGAGCCG
>SLAN01000080.1 GCA_007126865.1 Spirochaetales bacterium
ACTGTGATTGTGCCTAGCAGACTGCAGGCAGCCGGCTATGCGATCAACGAGGCCACCGCACTATTTGGCCAATTGACAGGGATGGCAGCCCCGTTGATCAATCTACCGACGATTTTTACATATGCTCTTGCAACGAGTCTTGTGCCATCGATTTCAGAAGCGTTAAGTCTGAGAGATATTGTTTCAGCCCGCCTGCGGGCCTTTACTGCAATCAGGATCACATATATGATAACACTTCCAGCTGCTGCAGGACTGTTTTTCCTGGCTGAACCAATATCAGTGATGTTGTATAACAATGCTGATGCTGCTATACCTCTCATCTATATGTCCTGGGGACTTATTTTTCTCTGCCTCCAACACACAACATCGGGCGTGCTCCAGGGATTGGGCAAAACTTCGCTACCCGTTCGGAACCTCGTTTTTGGGGCAATTGTCAAAGTTATTATCAGTTACACTTTGACGGGGATACCTGTTATTGGCATTCGTGGAGCAGCGGTCGGTTCTGTACTAGGTTTTTACGTTGCTTCCGGACTGAATTTTCGTGCGGTCAGAAAGTATCTAGAGATGAAGGTCAGCTATCGGGATTTGCTTGCGAAGCCGATCATATCGGTAGGTGCAATGATTGTATCAGTGTGGTTGACCTATGCAGCGGCAAGTGATGTGTTGGCCTTGTCCGCAGTATCCGAAAGAATCGTGATCGCTCTTGCAACTTTTGGATCAATATCTGTGGGCGCGGTAGTATACGTGGTAGTATTGCTCTTGCTGGGCGCTGTGGGAATGTCCGATCTAGAGTTGCTCTCGCTTGAGAGTGCAAAACCCATTGTGTTTTTACGGAAAATCGGTTTGCTGAGGAGGTAACAATGCAGAGAATAATACATATTGTCGGTCTCGGGCCTGGACATTATCGATTCTTGAGTGCAGAAGCCATTGAGCTTCTATTTTCAGGAAAACCGGTCTATGTTAGAACGAAGATGCACGATGTTGTGGATTTTTTACAGAATAGCGGACTGGCGGTCTCATCCTTCGATCACATTTACGATGGGAAAGACACATTTGAAGAGGTATATGAGGAGATCGTCAATGAACTACTGGACTGCATCCAGAGTCAGCAAGAGATCATCTACGCTGTCCCCGGCCATCCTTGGATCGGTGAAAGATCTGTCATAGAACTTGTGCACAAAGCGGAAGAAGAGGGAATATCAGTCAAAATTGTGAATGGAATGAGTTTTGTGGATCTACTGTTCAGCGCATTACAATTTGACCCTTCAGATGGGGTCTTCCTTATGGACGCACACCGCATAGAAGACTTCAATGAGTATAGCCCCAAAACAGCAGCGGTGATTATGCAGGTCAGCAACCGTCTCTTGGCTTCCAGGGTAAAACTGTTCTTACTTGAGCGTCTTCCGGCTGAACACACAGTCAATATTGTTAAGTCATTGGGAATTCCAGAATGTGAAAGTATTCAGCATGTGATGCTTCATGAGCTGGACCATGCAGATATCTTCGACCATTTGACGAGCGTCTTCGTCCCGGCATCTAATGGCGATGCAAAGGCCGCAAGTGGCAGCATCGATGAACTGATTCACATTATGGCGACTCTTCGAAGTCAAGGAGGGTGTCCATGGGATCGTGAGCAAACCCATAGTTCACTGAAATCATATTTGATCGAAGAAGCATATGAAGTTGCTGAGGCAGTAGATTCAGGCAGTTCTGATTTGCTTTGCGAGGAACTGGGAGATGTGTTGTTGCAAATTGTATTCCATGCACAGATCGGCCAGTTCTTTTAACTCTTCCTCCTTATATACCCTGCCAACAGGATTGTGAGGATGGCATAGTATCAGCCCTCTGATTCTTGGAACCGAAGGAGGAAAGGTTGTTTTTGGTTTGAATTTCGTTTCTAAGTCATCGAAATCCATTTCGTAGCGCTCCCCGTCGAATTTAAGATTGTTGGCAACAACATGACAGCCATTATCCCTGATCGCATTATAAAAAGGATAATAAACGGGCGGCTGGACAACAATCTGATCTCCAGGCATTGTCAGAGATTTTACCGCCGAATAGACCCCGCTTACAATACCTGTGCAGTAAACAATCCAGTCTTTTTCGATTTCCCAATCATAATCCCGCTTCATCTTATCCACAACAGCTTGGTTGAGATCATCAGAAGGATAAGTGTATCCATAAATCGGATGTTCTGCGCGCTTTTGAATGGCCTTCACTACGGGTTCTGGGCAAGGAAAATCCATGTCCGCAACCCACATGTCAAGAACATCATCGGTTCCGAAAAGCTTCTCGTTTAAATCCCACTTTGTACTGCCTGTACCTTTCCTTTCAATCACCTTATCAAAATCGTATTTCAAATAACTCCCCTCCTTAATAGGTTGAAAAGAAATGACTTAATAGTGATTAATTCTAAATACTTTTGATTATTCCTTTTAAAGTATACTTTTATGTGTACAATTTAATAATTTGCACTTTTTGCTTACTACGCGAAAATCCCCGCCACCTTATTACTAGCTGAATAGAGAATATAAAATACAACCATATCCAATCATTATCCTGCCAGCCTAAAAACCAAGGGATTTTCCTAGATGAGAAGAATGTATAAAGGAATCCATCCATCGCTATTTTTATTAATAAGATCAGAGGGGATGTTGCATGACTCAATTGAAAATTCTTATAGCCGATGACGACAAAAGAATTCGAACTATGATCAGAGAATATTTATCCCTTGAAAATTACGTGGTTGAAGAAGCCCAAAACGGAAAAGAAGCAATCCGTCTTTTACAGAATGAGCATTTCGACTTATTAGTACTTGATATCATGATGCCT
>SLAN01000008.1 GCA_007126865.1 Spirochaetales bacterium
CGCGATATCGGGCTGAAGAATAAGCGAGTATTGACATCGATACGCCTGCGTGGTAGTCGTACTAATCCTCTTTACTCTGGAAAGATACGCGCTTTCAGGGTCACAAGTCCACAAGGAGGCACATACACCGGTATGCGCAATTATGAAGTTATGTGCGTTTTCCGTCCCGAAGATGAAGTCGTCAACCGGGGCCGGGAAGACGTAAGGAACGAGCTGAACAAGCTCGACGCGAAGGTCGTCAAGGAAGACGATATGGGCCAGCGGACGCTTGCCTATCCGATCAAAGATGCCCATCAGGGATACTACCATCTCTTTGTAACCGAAATGACTCCGGATAAGGTTGCGCCTATCGAGGCGGCTCTCCGGCACAAGGAGGAGCTGCTGAGATTCATGGTGGTACGCGCCGAGGAGTAAGAGCTCATGGCCGATATTAACCGCGTGACACTCGTTGGCCGTCTCGTGCGGGATGCCGAGGTGCGGGTGACCCAGGGCGGAATGCAAATCACGAAATTCGGGCTGGCGATCAACCGTCGTCGCAAACAGGGCGATGAGTGGGTCGACGAGGCCAACTTCTTCGATGTCGTCATATTCGGGCGCATGGGGGAGGCGGTGAGTCGATATCTGACCAAGGGAAAGCAGGTCGGTGTCGACGGTGAGCTCGTGCAGAATCGCTGGGAGCAGGACGGCCAGACGCGTAGCAAAGTCGAAGTTGTCTGCAATAACCTGCAATTACTTGGCGGTCGTGGCGACGGCGCCGGCGGTGGTCAGCAGTCCGGAAGCGCTGCGAGCTCCCGCAACCGGGGCGGCGGCGAGCCGTTCGGCGGCGACACCGGCGGGCCGGTTGATGATTTCGAAGATGACGTTCCATTTTGATGATTCTTTGGAGACTATTATATGAGCGATGAAAGAGACAGAGATAGAGGCGGCGACGGTCGGGATGCCGGTCGTGGTCGTGGAGGTTTCCGCGGGCGTGGCAAGCCGTACTTCCGTAAGAAAATCGATAAGATCAACGCGCAGAACCTGACAGTCGATTACAAGCAGCCGGAAGTCCTGCGACGTTTCATTACCGAGCAGGGCAAGATTCTTCCACGACGGATCACCGGTACGAGTGCGAAGAATCAACGCCGCCTCGTACGCGAGATCAAGAAGGCGCGCAAGATCGGACTGTTGCCGTTCGGCTGAGAATGCCGCGTCGCCGCCGGCGGGCACAAGGTTGATACAATGTCGTCGCGAAATACCGACTGGGTGGCAGTCGGGGCACTGTCCCTGCTATCCACCCTGATCTTCCAAACCGGGACTTTTTTCCTCATCTTCCCGGCGCCATTACAGTTCCTGCGGGGAAAGACTGACCGGCGACACTTCACGACCGGCTGCGTTGTGACGGTGGTATTAATCGGTGCCATTGTCGCGTGGCGTTCGGCCGCCGCACCGACTGAGCTGAGATCAGTTGCGTTGTATGACGGCCTCGTGCCGATCGGATTGATTATCGCGCTATGGGTTACCAATGAGCTGACGATGCGCTCCGGGAAGACGGCTGCGCTCGCGGTAGCCGGAGCGGTCGCCGGGTTGATCGCGCTGCCGTCGGTATCGGTGCTGACCGAGAGCGAGGCATTCCGGAGCCAGCTTGCAGCTCAGTTTGCGGCAGCGGAGGAGGCGATTTCCGGTTTTTCCGGCGGTGCCGGGATAGACGAGGTATTCGGTGTCGACGATCCGGCGGAGCTTTTCGCTGCACTGTGGATGCGCACGTTCGCCGGCGGTTTTACGATTATGATCGGGGTGAACTATCTGATCGGTGCACGCCTGTCAAGGACCATCGGAGATCGCATGCTCGAGCGCTATCGTACGCCGCATTGGCTGCCGTTCGCTCTCCTGATCGGCCTTGCCGGAATCGTCCTGGAGAGCACCTTCGCCTTCGTACCCGCCGGTTATCTGGGGTGGAATCTGCTCGTCTTCACCGCGGCGGTCTTCGCCGCTCAGGCAGTCGGATTGCTGCAGTTTCTGGTTGGTGCCGATGGTACGAGGCCGGGGCGCCGGGCGTTGGTGCCGCTCGGTCTCATAGCGCTGTTCCTTATCCCGCTCACCGGCGGGCTGGTCAGTATCGGGTTGCCGATCCTCGGCATAATCGAGCATTGGATGCGCCGCCGTGACCGCGGAATCGGCGTCGCATAGTTTGTCGGACATCGGGGGCAGAACAGAAGCCCGACATTGATGGTGATACAGGCGCCGTACAGGCGGTATACATTCGAAAGGAGTAGCTCAATGAAAGTCATTTTGAATGCGGATATTGAGAATCTCGGAGAAGAAGGCGATGTGTGCGAGGTCAAGCCGGGATATGCACGCAATTACCTGCTTCCCCGCAATCTCGTTCTGCTCGATAACAGGAAAAACCGAGCCTATCTGGAGTCGAGACGGCAGGAGATAGAGCAGCGAAAGGAACGAAAACGGATTGCAGCACAGTCGAGTCGTGAGCGTATCGAAGCTGGGCCGCTGGTGTTCGAGATGCCGGCAGGGGAGAACGGCAGGCTGTTCGGATCGTTATCGAGCGCAGGTATTTCCGAGCGACTGGAGCAGATGGGAATCGACATTGCGCGCCGGCAGATCGATGTGCCCGAGAAGACCATCAAGAGCGTGGGAACCCACAAGGTAACGGTCAGACTCTACGGAGGCGAGGAAGCGACACTGACGGTGAACGTCACGCCGATCGGTGGAAGCCGGGGCACCGAAGCTGCGGCGAAGGAGTCGGCCGCCGAAGACAAGCAGGCAACCGGCGAACAGGCAACCGCCGAGCCGGAGACTACCGCGCCGTCGGAAGCGACGTCTTCCGAGGCAGCTTCGACCGACGCTGTGGCCGACGATACCGGCGGGAATGACGAGACTGAGCGAGCCGACAGCTGACATATTGTAAGCATGGCGGAGGTGAAGGGGCGGGTCCCGCCCTATAACGAGGAAGCCGAAATCGCGGTTCTCGGTGCGTTAATGCTCGATGCCGACGCCCTGAACCGCGTCCTCCCCTACATTCGAGCTCGCGATTTCTATCGTCAGGCGAACGCACGGGTTTTCGAGTGTATCGTCGCGCTGAGCGATCGCTCCGAAACACCCGATCTGATTACGGTTACTGAAGAGCTTCGTTCTCGCGGAGATCTGGAGAGTGTCGGTGGCGCCGGATATGTGGCTAACCTCACAACGGCCGTTCCCACCGCCGCGAATGTCGAGTATTACGCACGGATCGTCCGCAATGCGAGCGTGCGTCGACGACTGCTTCGAGTATCGGAGTCACTGGCCGGCAGCGCGTTCGACGAACAGCAGGAAACGCGCGTTATCATCGAAGAGGCCGAACAGCAAATCTTCGAGATAACCGATGAGAATCAAACCGAAGGCTACAAACCGGCGCGTGAGATCATCCAGCGAACCATCGATGCCATTGAGCGCCTCTATCGTAGCAAGGACAACTATACCGGCGTTCCCTCGGGCTTTCCCGCACTCGACAAGATGACGAGCGGATTCCAGGAGAGCGAGTTTATTGTCATCGGAGCGCGCCCGTCGATCGGGAAAACCGCCCTGGCGTTGAGCATGGCGGCAAACATCTCGATTCAACAAGGCATTTCCACCGGGTTCTTCACTCTCGAGATGAGTGATATGGCGATAATGCAGCGTCTCGTATCGAGCGAGGCGCGGATTTCGAGTCAGCGTATTCGTACCGGTATGCTGCGACCGGCGGACTTTGCTCATCTCGTGGAATCCGCGGGACTTATCTACGAAGCTCCTCTGTTTATCGCCGACACGCCGAATATGAAGCTGCTCGATCTTCGAGCGCAAGCGCGCCGGATGAAGCAGCAAGGGGATGTGAAAATCATCTTCGTCGATTATATTTCGCTGATCGGGTCGGAGAATTATGACGTTCCGCGGCACGAGCAGATCGCCGAAGTGTCGCGCAGCTTGAAGGCGCTCGCTCGTGAGCTTCGAATTCCGATCGTGGCGCTTTCACAGGTCAATCGCGATTCGGAAGGTAAGCGTCCGAGCCTCGCAAATATTCGCGAGAGCGGGTCGATCGAACAGGATGCGGATGTGGTGCTGTTCCTGCACAGAGGGCGGGACGGCGGGGACGATCAACCGGTCATGGAAACCGAGCTCATCGTCGCAAAACAGCGAAACGGCCCGATCGGTACGGTCAAAATCGCTTTCGTACCCGAGTATACTCGATTTGAGTCGCTCGCCGATGAGCGAGGATAGGAATCGTGCGGAGGTTGGATCGTGGCGTTGGAAGACAGGTATAATCTCGAGGATCTCACGAACGAAAGCGAGCGCCTGGTGTTCCAGGAGCTCGAGCGTCAGCTCGATGAAGCGGGGGAGGAGGTCTGCCGTACGCAGGAGTGCGTCCTCGACATGGCAGCCTACGCGCTGAACCACGTGAAGCCGATGTATCGGGCGAACCTGATGGGCCGACTGTACGCGCGGGCTCAGGAAGAAGAACGCTCTGAGGAGATACGCCGGGCGGTGGCCGAAGCGATATCGCACATCACCGAGAACCCACCTGAGTAAGCCGGCCACGTCGAAAAGTCATCAGTGGGGGCAGCGCCCGCAGTATATCTTCGCCTCACCAGGGGCCCAGCGCCCGCAGTACATCCTCAACCTGCACACCATGGGGCGGCGCGGTAGCGATGAACGTTAACGGCAATTCAACTCGCAGCCGATCGACCGCTTCGTCGTCGTTCGGCGCCCGTAAGAGGTCTGCAACCATCATGCCGGAATCCGAGAAGTATCGGCCGTCGGCGCCGATGGCCAGCCAGCGCTCATCATCGAACAGGTAGAGATCGCCGAGGTGACTTTCGCTCGCCTGGCTCCAGATGCTTACCGTGCCGTTTCCGTTCACCGCCATAACTTTCCCGCGCCCCACGATCAGACGGCGTGCGAGATGGTCGGTTTGCGGAAGCGTACGAGCCTCGCCGTCCCATACGATGATTCCTTCGAGCCCGGCGGCGACATATACGGTGCCGGTTCGATCGTCGACTGTCACGTCGGCATCGAGATCCTCGGCCGGCACGCGAAGAAGCCGTTCGGTTTCACGCAAACCGTCGCCGGTCACGCGCTCGAGAGTGGTCACCGTGCCGTCCGATGTACGCGTGAGGCCGAGCGTGTAGACCGCACCACGTTCGCGATCGACCGCCATACGGAAGATGTAAAACGCCTCCGTGTTCAGGTTGACCGTCTCTCCGGTCGCCGGATCTACGCGGATGAGCGCGGAACCGCTTATGCCGGCGGCGTTTCGTCCTATCAACAGCATGTCGTCGCGGATGAATGTGGCGGTTTCGACATTGGATGTACGGTGTTCCTGCAGAAGGTCGAAGGTTATCGGATGACGTTTCTGGATGAGTCCGTCCTCGAAGGTGAGGGTAACGGCAGCAGTGTGCGAAACAATGTCCTGAACCGCCTGATCCGTAGAACGGGGAATCGGTCGCTCAATCCCGTCAACACCGGCCCAACTGATCTCCGTGTCGGCCGAACCCCAGGCGAGTATACGGTTATCGAGTGTGGAGAGGAGATTCGGACTGTAATCGGGAGGGTCGTCCCATGGAATGCTTTCGAGATATGAGATGGTTATCTCCTGTTGTGCGAGCGAGTCGATACCGACCGGGAGTCGGTCGTGGCCGAACGCGTCGGTACGTGAGAGCGATACCTCCGGGCTAACTCGCCGAAGGGCGGTGCGCGTGGAGAAGGTGGGCCCGCGTAAGCCGAAGCGGCCGGAGAACCTCACGTTCCGGCCCATCGGATCGGTAACGCTGACGTCCGGCCGGGTGGCACGATTCGTGTCGATCGATTGGATGGAGTGCCGGCGTTGGGTGATCTCTTCGTCGAGGGCCCCGGCTCCGAAGAAATCCGACCGGATGGAGGTCGTATAGCGGTCTGCGGTCAGGAGGATGGACCGCTCACCGAAAGCAACCGATCGTATCGGGCGAAGTACGTTCGAGGCGAACACATCGAGCGTGTCATCGTCGAGAAGAGCGAGCCGTCCGTTCGGACCGCCGGTGAAGACGGTTCCGTCGAGAAACGCGATCCCGGTGATATCGTCGGTCGGGCTTTCTTCGAAAGATTCAAGGCGCCTGAGCCTGCTATTCGCAAACCGGTAGATCTCAACGCCACGTTCGCCGCTGCGACCGTGGAGCACCGCGATTCGTCCGGTTTTCGGATCGACCGTGATATCGCGGATCTGCTGCCGCTCGGTGCCGGCTACCTCGCTTCCTTCGAGTATATCAACGATTACGAGATGGTCGCCCCGACGTGCGGCCGCGTACCGCCGATTTGCAAGGACATGCATGTTGTCCAGGCCGCTGCGTGCACGAGCTGTCTGCAGCACTTCTCCGTCCTCGAGGCGCGTATATTGTATGCGTCCGTTGGCCGGGGCATAGGACATAATGTTCGCTTCACTTGCGCCGATCGTGAAGTAACCGACGATCCCGGTACCCGATCCGACCCGTCGTTCGCGCTCACCTGTCTCGGAATTCAGCGTGACAACGCTTTCGGCGGCGGTTCGCGAATACACGAGCCAGGTCCCCTGGGGACTGTAGTTCATGTGAAGAGGCTCGGAGGAAAGCTCCTCGAAATAGAGCTCATCGCGCGACTCATAGTCCCAGACCGAAAGACGGTAGCCCTCGGTTGTGCGCACCAGCACCGCGACCTCCGGCCGCGTCGGATGAGCGGTCATGGCACGTATCGGCAGATGAGAAACCTGAAGACTTCGCAGCAGCTCTCTGCTGTCCGGCTCCCAGATTCTCACCGAACCGTCCGTTGCGGCCGTTATCATCACCTGTTGCTCTTCGACGTACCGTAGATGCTCGACCTCACCGTTGTGGCTCGTATTCACGATCAAGCCCGGCGATTGCGCGTGTGCGAACGACACGATGACAACCGCAAATAGCAGCACCGGCATAATACGGCGAGCAAAATGTGAAGCGTTGTAGATCAAGGATCAACCTCCGGTGAAAAACAGAACGTCGGCGGTTATGGCGAAAATGAGCAATCCGAGCACCATGAACGCGCCGATCATCTGGTATCGATGCATCGCTCGTGGAGACAGCGGCTTGCGCCGGACCCCCTCGAAGAGACTGATAACTATCTGGCCTCCGTCGAAGACCGGCACCGGTAAGAGGTTCATGAAGCAGAGAATGACGCTTAGCAGACCGAGGAAATTGAAGAGCGATGAAATGCCGGCGCCGACACCGACACCGAACCCCTGCGTCGCCACCTCTCCGGTAATGTACACGATTCGTGCCGGACCTGCGACTGCCTGTGTCAGGTCGACACCGCGAAAAAGGGTGGCAATGCCGCGAATCGTGAGCGCCATCGTCGAGATCGTCTCTTCGGTTCCCCGTCCGATAGCCGCGAGTGCGCCGAGATCGGGACTAGTTCCGGTAACCGTTTCGAACATCACCCCCGCGATTCGCTGCCCCGCGTCCCCGCTGTCCGGGGCAAGCCGTGTGCTCTGCCGCGCCCCGTCGCGCTCGTATTCGATTTCTACGCTCGATCCACCACGCTGGAGCGCAGCGCTGAACGCCATGCTGTGTTCGACCTCTTCGCCGTCGACGGCGATTACACGGTCTCCACTGCGCAACCCGGCAACGCGGGCCGGTCCGCTGACCTCGTCGATGACCGGATCGATCCACGGCGCGATACCCAACAATCCCCCACCGGTTCGCCGGTCGAGGATCGGAGTCGCTCGAATCGTGAGCTCTTCCGAGTCGCGTACCACGACAAGCTCGATCTGTTCCTCCGCACTTGTGGCCACCGCCTGCTGTATATCGCGAAAGTACGGTGTTTCTCGCCCGTCGATGGCGACGATACGGTCGCCGGTCTGCAGTCCGGCCTCAACGGCCGGAGATTCCTCTACCACCGCCTGGCCGTATTCGGCGCCGATAACGATGCGGTTCTCGAAGGTTTCGAAGCTGAATCCGAAAAACCAGATCAGCGAGAGCACGATGATCGCGAAAATGAAATTTGCAGCCGGTCCGGCGATCAGTATGACGATTCGACGCCAGACGGAGGCGCCGTAAAACGATCCCGGTTCCCGCGGCAACTCGTCGGAGTTCTGCTCGACCGCCTTCCGAAAGGACGCTTCGCCCTTCATTTTGCAGTATCCGCCGAGCGGAAAGAGGCTCAACCGATACTCCGTTCCTTTCCATTCGAACGAGTAGAGCGTACGCCCCCAACCGATCGAGAACGCCTCAACTTCCACACCGCACAGTTTTGCGGCTACCAAATGGCCCGCTTCATGAACGAAAACAACGAGGCTGAGGCCCAGGAGGCCGAGTAAGATGGTCAAAAGCATAAATCACCCTGTCTGTAGAAAGTATATCGCGCCGCGACGCATCAAAGGAAGAGTATGAGATAAAGATAGTAGAACAGTGGAGCAACGAATATCGGTGAATCGATTGAATCGAGCATACCTCCGCGGCCCGGAATGATCTTGCCCGAGTCCTTGACTGCCGCCGAGCGTTTGAGTCCGCTTTCTACCAGGTCACCTACGATGACCGCAACACCGACTGCGATACCGAACACGATCCGCCGCGCGAGGGTGCCGGGAAAGAGCCCGGGCACTAACAGTTCGGCGACCACGATCGTAATCGGCGATGCTATCAGGCCGCCGACGAAGCCTGCTCCGCTCTTGTTGGGGCTGATAGCGACCACCCCGCCGGTGCGGCGACCGAACAGCCGGCCGCTAATGTACGCCAACGTATCGTTGGAGAAAACCGAAGCGAGGAACACGAGTATGAGCGCTCCCGACTGCGGCAGCGTTACCAGGCGCATTGCGTAGGAGAGGAGCAGTCCCGGGTAGAGGAGAACAAGCGCGTGCCCGGCAACGCTCGGAATTATCCGGTGAATGCGCTCATCCTCCTTTCGAGCGATATGACCCGCCAGGACGAGTCCAAAGGCAAGCACGAGTACTGCGAGCGTTGTGCTCTCCGGAACCGTACCGAAGATCTCCAGCATAGTTGCGATCGGAATTGTCAGACCGAGCAGTGTAACGACGATCCTCCGACCGCGATATCGACAACCATCGAGGTCGAACAGCGTGGCCGCCTCTCCGGCTCCGAAAAAAGCGGCGAGTAGCGCCAGGGTAAGGTAGAGGGGATGGTTCGGCTCGGGTACCGCGAGTACGGCTGCCACCAGAAGTGGAATACCGATGAGAAATACGATAAGCCGAATAACGAAGTTGCCGACTCTCACTGTGTTCTGTTGCCGCCGAACGTTCTGGGTCGCGCCTGGAACATCCGCACCGCTTCGTAAAACGATTCACACTTCCAGTCCGGCCAGAGGATGGGTAGAAATACGAGCTCAGCGTACGCTGCCTGCCAGATGAAGAAATTACTCAACCGATACCGGTCCCCCGTTCGAATGACGAGATCGATATCGGGAAGGTCCGGCTGGTCCATGTACTTTTTCACACTCTCCTCGGCGGGGAGCGAAGCCGGATCGTCCCACTGTCCGGCCGTGCGCATTCGGGAGATCGCCCTGAGTACCTCGTCGCGTCCACCGTAGTTGATCGCCATATTGGCCACCACGGTATTGAACCCGGAAGTGTACTCGACGGTAGCCCGGATGTCTGTCTGTACATCGTCGGGAAGCTTTTCGACATCGCCGCTGTGTACGATACGCACGCCCCACTCCCGGTAGAAGTCGAACTCTTCGCGAATGCGGCGGACTAACCCCATGAGGATGCTCACCTCGGCGGCGCTCCGCCGCCAGTTCTCTGTCGAAAAGGTATAGAAGGAGAGGTACGGAATTCCGAGTGTGACCGCGGCTCGCACCGCCTCCTTGGCAGCCTGGAGACCCTCTTCATGCCCTTTCGCCGCCTCGAGGCCCTGTCGGCGAGCCCAACGCCGGTTTCCATCCATTATAACGCCGACGTGTGACGGTAGGCGATGGAGATCGATGTCCGCTGGTGCGCTCATGACTATATCTCGAGGATCTCCTGCTCCTTCTCCTCGAGTAGCTCGTTCACCTTCGTCACGTACCTGTCCGCGAGCTTCTGGATCTCGTCTTCGGCCCGCTTGAGCTCGTCCTCGCTGATCTCACCGTCCTTCTCGAAGCTTTTCAGCGTATCCATGGCGTCACGTCGAACGTTGCGGACAGATACCCGGCCCTGTTCCGCCTTCTCTTTGGCCAGCTTGACGTATTCCTTCCGGCGCTCTTCGGTCAGCGGCGGAATGTTGATTCGAATTACCTTGCCGTCGTTATTCGGGTTCAGCGAAAGCTCCGAGCGCTGGATCGCTTTCTCGATTTCCCCCATGGCGCTCTTGTCCCACGGCTGAATCACCACCAGGCGTGCCTCGGGAACACTGATGGTAGCCAGTTGATTCAACGGTGTCGGGGCACCGTAGTACTCGACCTTGATTCGATCGAACAGAGCCGCGGATGCGCGGCCCGTTCGAATCGATCCGAGATCTTCGGTGACGGCGTCGACAGACTTCTTCATTCGGTCTTCAGCGTCTTGAATGATCTCTTTCATGGCTCCTAATCCGTTTCCTGGCCTACGCGGAAGTATCGATAATCAGAGATTTCGATCTTCCCTCCGACCTCCTTACCGAGCTCGGCGGCGACTTTTTCCACCGACCGTTTGTCATCCTTCACGAACGGCTGTTCGAGAAGGCAGATTTCGCCGAGATGCTTCTTCATCTTGCCCTGGATGATTCCTTGAAGCACCTTCTCCGGCTTACCCATGTTCTCCGCCTGGACACGGAACACCGCCTCCTGCTCCTCGAGATACTCCTTCGGGACCGTGTCCTTCGAGAGGAAGCTCGGGTTGAACG
>SLAN01000236.1 GCA_007126865.1 Spirochaetales bacterium
CCGGAGCGACCTTTACATTCGGCGCACCGGGAACCGAGTTCGGAAACCCCGCCACGCGCTTCCCCGGCGAAGACGGCGGCTTTCCCGACGACGGACCGCTCGTAACGCTCAATCTCTCGCTCAGTCTCGGCGCCGGGAGTTTCTGAAGCCGCCGGTTGCCGCCCCGTCGTCAGAGCTGTCCGACCGCCTGCTTCACCACAAAGGTCAGTTCCGACAGATTCTCCAGGTTGAAATCCGGTTCGATCCCGACAGCGAGCACCCGCGGCTTCTACTCCTTCGGCATATTCGACAGAACAGTGCATTGCATATGCGGGCGCAACGCCTCGGCAAGCTCCGCACCGGGATGCATGTGGCACAGCTGATTCAATAAAGGATGTCCATAGCTGACGACCACCCCGAACATATCGAGCAGCAGAACCGCTTTCCGGGCATCGAACCTTGATTCGCGCTGCCCATGACTCTCCTCCGGTGCAGCGACCTGTAGCGATGCTCTCCCGGTGATGCTAACCGCAGTTTCTGGTGGCTTGCATGAAGGTGCTCACCGGCGACGCGACGGACGAGCTTGATACGGTCGCTGTCGACTCCCGCCACACGGCGATCCTCCAGCCTATGCGCCGTACCACGCGAAATCAACCAACACACCGGATTTTCACGTCCCAAATTACATTTTGGGACGATTGAACGGGAAGCTGCGGATACCATCTACATCGACAGGCATTGAACTTGGGAGGTTCAGCACATGAAGCGACATATACGCGGTACGTTATTCGTAGCGTCGGCAGTCGTTCTGGTCGCAGCAGTCGGCCTGGTTGTAACAGGCTGTGAGAATCTGCTCGATGGGGAGAACGATACGACTCTTCCCGCGGAGGACGGTACTGTTACAGTACGTGTCACAAACGTTGGCGACGCTCCCGCCGGCAGCGGGGTTGCCGTGTACGTGTACGAGGCGGGGGCACACTCGTTGGACACCGATTCGATACTCGCCATGGGTTGGGAGAAAATCGGCACGGAATCGTCAGTGGAGGTCCTTCTCGAAACACTCGACGACTGGGCTCCTTCCGGGGACGCGTGGACAGCGTCCGGTGGCGAAGAGTACGACGCATATATCTACACCACACACGATGACGATAACTATGACTTCACCCCCGACTCCCGCATAACGAGTCCGTTTCCCGAATTGCTCGCCGTCGACGGCGATACAACGGTGAACCTCGATTACGTGAGCGAAATGGTGGATGCGACGTTCCTGACAGTGGAAATCCACGACGATCATAATGATATTGATCTGACACACTTTGCTGCCATGGTGTTCGAGTCGGGCGAAGAGCTGTCCGCGGAGAGCAGGATTGCCGCAGGCTGGGACGCGTTCGAAGACGACAGTATCTTAGTCCAAATCGAATACTTCGTCCCCGATGAACTCGTGGGTGTATGGGTTGGCAATCCAGGGAAGACATATCCGGCCCTCCTGACCGTCTCTCCTGAAGGATCCATCAAAGGAGGGCCGGCTGCACCGGGGAGTTACACTCGTTACACTGAAGTCGAATTCGACGCCTCCGGCGGACACGTAACCGTATTCATGGAGTTCAAAGCAGATAACATCGAGGATGAGTTCATAATGGATATCGAGTTCGACCAGTGGAACCCTGAGGTCTGGTACGGACCCGCTCCAGAGTAGTCCGATTGATTCCGATCGTTCACAGCGACCGGCTTCGGCTCGATCGAGGAAGGCCGACCAGGCTGTAACTCGTTCCTGACGTTGAAAGAGCTTTCGTGCCTCTGCATGCGTCGATACTCAAGCGTGCGGAGGCCGTTCCGAACCAACCGCCCGCCGGGCGCCGCGCACCGCCGCCCCCACCATCACACATTGAACCGGATATTCAGGATATCGCCGTCCTTCACCCGGTACTCCTTGCCCTCGAGGCGGAATACTCCTTTCTGTTTGATCGCCGCCTCCGAACCCGCATCAACCAGATCGTCGTAGGTGAAACACTCCGCGCGAATAAAGCCCTTTGCGAGGTCTGTATGGATGGTCCCGGCGGCTTCCTGCGCGTTCGCACCGTCGCGTAGTGTCCAGGCTCGCACCTCATCCTCGCCGACGGTGAAAAAGCTGATGTAGCCGAGCATGCGATAGGCGAAACGGGTAAGCCGGTTTCGCGCCGACTCGGTGATCCCTACATCCTCCATGAACGCCTTCGCATCGTCGGGGTCCATGCGGGAGAGCTCCATCTCGAAATTGCCCGCAAATTCGATAACCGGGTAGCGTCGTTCGAGCGTCTCGATGAGTGCCGCGTTGGAGCCGAAGTTATCTTCGCTCGAATTGACAACGAGCAGGAGCGGCTTTGCCGTGAGAAAGCGGAAGCCGTTGATAAGGCTGCGTTCGTCGGCGGTCAGCTCGAGGTTGCGAACCGCACCGCCGCCGTCGAGCTCCTCCACCACCCGGGCGATAACCCGCTCCTCCGCCTGCGACTTCGCACTCTTCTTGCCGCGTGCATGATCGGAGCGAATACGCTCGAGTCGCCGCTCGGCGATAACCTGGTCGGCGAGCGTCAACTCGCTCTCGATCTCGCCCAGATCGCGAACCGGATCGGGCTCACCGTACAACTCGTCGAGCGTCGAATTGGAGAAGTTCCGCAACACCACCAGCAGCACATCGGCATTGCGAACCATCGTAATCCCTTCGCCGGAGAAAAGCCCCCCACCCTCACGGCTCGAAGCCTCCCCCTCGTGCGACGCCGGCGTAACGAAGTCGATGAACTGGATCGTCCCATAAACCGTCTTGCGCGGCTCGTACCGCCGAGCCAGCTCATCGACACGCGGATCTTCG
>SLAN01000252.1 GCA_007126865.1 Spirochaetales bacterium
CCCTCAGGAAGCCTTTATGGCGGTATTGGAACTTGATTGAAAAAGAAGGCTTTGAAGGAGAAAAGGTCTAGATAAGGCGGCAGGGGGAATTTTAGTGAAAAAAAAGATCGGTTTGTATATCCATGTCCCCTTTTGTCTAAAAAAGTGTTTGTACTGCAGCTTTTACTCTGAGCCGGTCCGCCCGGAACAGCTGTTGGTCCGGGAGTATGTGGAAGCCTTAAACATAGAAATAAAAAGGGCAGCCGATCGGGCAGACGAAAAGGAGATTGGCACCATTTATATGGGTGGCGGAACGCCGACTTTGCTTTCAGCGCAACAGCTGGCATCGCTTTTAGAAAATCTTAACCGGCACTTTCATTTGTTAGACGACATCGAATTCACGGTCGAAGCCAATCCGGGAACCATCGATCGGGAAAAGGCTTCGATTCTTCGCACTTATGGTGTCAACCGTATAAGTTTGGGCATGCAGGCAGCTCAGGACCATCTGCTGTCGCTTATAGGGCGGGTACACACGTATGAAAGCACCCTGCGGTCTTATGAGATGATCAAAGAGGCGGGGTTTGAAAATGTCAATGTGGATTTGATGTACGGACTCCCCCGGCAGACGACCAAAGAGTGGCTGCATACCTTAAAAGAGGCTGTAAGACTGGACCCTGATCATATCTCGGCATACAGCCTCTTTTTGGAGGAGGCGACTCCTTTGGCGGTGCAGCATAAAAGAGGGGAAACAGCCCTTCCTTCAGAGGAGGAAGAGGAACTGATGTACGATCAGACAGAGGACATATTGCCAAGCAGAGGATTTTCCCGTTACGAGATCTCAAGCTATGCAAAACCTCAAAAAGAATGTATTCATAACCAGATTTACTGGCTCAATGAAGAATACACCGGTTTGGGGGCGGCTGCCTTCTCTTATGCCGATCGCTGCCGGGAAAAAAATATCAACCGGGTAACAGAGTATCTTTTTAGGATTTTTTCTGATCAATCCGCCAAAGATTGGCAGGAAAGGCTTTCTTTGGAAAATGAAATGGGAGAGACCATGATGATGGGTCTGCGTATGAAGCGGGGGGTGCGTTTTTCCTATTTTAAAGACCGCTTTGGGCAGGATCTTTTGCAGGTTTTTGGACAAGAGATTGCTTATCTTCAAGAACTCGGGCTGGTGGGGATGGACGAGGAATCGGTTTTTCCGACCGGGAAGGGGTTTCGATACAATAACGCTGTCGGTCGCGAATTTGTCGGCAGACAGGGTTGATTTTACCTGTGTCCCTTGACAAAAGAGAGGACACATGGTATTTTTTTAGTAGTACCTTAGCACTCTCTTTGCACGAGTGCTAACAAAGAGGTGGTCAGGGTGTCATTGGATGAGCGTAAAAAACGTATTCTCCAAGCAATTGTAGATAGTTATATTGCTTCTGCAGAACCGGTTGGGTCTCGTTTTCTTGCCCGCCGCTATGATCTGGGAGTGAGTCCGGCGACCATCAGAAATGAGATGGCCGATCTTGAAGAAATGGGCTATCTTGAACAGCCCCATACTTCGTCGGGGCGAATCCCTTCTGACAAAGGCTACCGGTTCTATGTGGATTTTTTGCTTGATATTCATCTGCTGGCCGACCAGGAAATCAGACGCATTAATCAATGGTACCAAAGCCGGGTCCGGGAAATCGACCTGCAGATCCAGCGGACGGCCAAAATTATCTCCCAGGTGACCCAGTATACTTCGGTGGTTATGGGACCCTCTTTATCCGAACAGAAGTTAAACTATTTACAGCTGTTGCCGGTGGGAGCAGGCAGCGCAGTGGTGGTCCTGGTGGATGAAGCCGGTATTGTGGAACACCGAACGGTGGATATTCCTTCGGGCATCAGCGAAGAAGAACTTTCCGGTTTGACCAAGATCATGAACGAACGGCTAAAAGGGCGAACCCTCGAAGAGGTAAAAACCTCCCTGATGCGGGAGTTAAATGCCGAACTGACCGGTTATATGGATCGATACCAGCTTGTGCAGGACATCATTGAACAGCTTGTGCTCGCCATGGACGAGACGATTTGGGAAAACCAGGAAGAGAAAGTCTACCTGGGAGGAACCACCAACATTCTCAACCAACCGGAGTTTCGTAATATCGAAAAGGCAAGACAAATCCTGTCGCTTCTCGAAGAAGAGAGGGCCTTGCATCAGGCCTTGTCTGAGTTGGCTCCGGAAGGAATTACGATTCGAATCGGAAAAGAGAACTCTTTGGCGGAAATGAGCAACTGCAGCATGATCACCGCCCGGTATGAAATTGAAGGAAAGACAGTGGGGAGCATTGGTGTGTTGGGTCCCACCAGAATGGATTACAGCCATGTCGTTTCGGTGTTAAATGTAATCGCCAAAAATCTGAATCGATCGTTATCTTCAAAAAGAGACAAGGAATAAAGCAGCAGCGGCCCGTTAAAATGAACAAGGTGGTGATAAAGGCATGAACAATCGATACGGCCAAGAAGAAGAGAGAAAAGAAGAAGAAGAATCAATTCCGCAAGAGAAAGCTTGTGAAGAAGAAGAACTTAAAGAGGAAGAAACAAAAAAAGAGGCTGAAGAAGACCTGGAAAAAACCTGTGAAGAAGAATTGGAAATTTGCCGCCGCCAGCTCTTGCGGCTGAGGGCGGATTTTGATAATTACCGAAAGAGAATGCAAAAAGACAAAGAAGATTCGATCCGGCATGCTCTTGACAGTTATACCCTTGACCTTCTCCAGGTGGTGGATAATTTGGAAAGGGCTCTTAAATCATCGGATTCTGCAAGAAAGGATGGACTAAAAGACGGGGTGAGTATGGTCCACAAGCAGTTGATGA
>SLAN01000324.1 GCA_007126865.1 Spirochaetales bacterium
GGTGCGACCCGAGTTGCAGACCTTACGCGCGTGCGTATCAGACGGACCGTAGACCGTACCGTTCGAACGTACACGCGAGATTTCTCCCCCGATTCCGCGCGATTCGCGTTTCTCGACGGTGACATCGTATCAGTTCCGTCGCGCGTCCTCAGTCCGCCGATCGTCTACGTCGAGGGACCGCTGCATTACGCGCCCGCAGGGGCGCCTGCGGAAGATGTGCGCGAAACGCGCCTGGTCATCCCCTTCGATCATGGCGATACACTGTACACCGTGCTCGTGAGGCTTCGGGAACAGATCTCACCCCTCGCGGATCTCACACCCGCCAGATTGATGCGCGATGGGCGACAGGTCAGACTTCGAACCGATCTCGAACGGCTGTTGTATGACTACACTCCCGAAAACGACATAGAAATCCGCCCTTTTGACCGAATCGTGCTGCCTCCGCGCCCCGATCCGTCCGACGCAGACCTCCCTGTTCGCCCACCCGAACCGGTTTTCGAGATAAGCGAGGAAGAATCGGACGAGCCGGTGCCCTCGTGGGAGCCGATGCCGTTGGACCCTGTCCCGCTTCCGCCGCTGCGAGTCGCACCGCAATCCGAGCCTCTTCCGGAGCCCGATCCGGAACCGTTCGTGCTGATCACCGGTGCGGTCAACCGCGCAGGACACTATCCGGTTATCCGTGGCGCCGACGCCCGGACTCACATTCGCCAGGCCGGTGGTATCAACCGGGAGCTGAACACCAACGGTGACTACCGGATCTTCGACTCTAAGGGCAATCCGAAGCCGCTCGACGCGCCGGTCGAGGACGGAGATCATATCGAGGTGCTGAGGAATTCGTTCGTCTACAACTTCAATCGATACTTCCCGATCGTCGTAACCGGAGTCGGGTTTCTCGCGACAATCGTGGCAACTCTTTCGCTCTTCGCCCTTTAGGGAGTACGGCTGGGAGTGCGGCCGACTCGAAAATCTCCGATAATCGCTTCTCCGACCCGTGCGAGGTGATCGTACCCAGATGTGAAACGAACCCTCTTCACGGGTACCTGAGCCGCAATTCGTGCCAGTCGGCGCAGTCGACCTTCGCGCGAAACCGAGGCATCGAGCAGCTCTGCGAGGAACGAGTGTTGAACGAGCTCAACGAGTGCGGCGCCCGGAGATAGTCGACAGAGCGAGACCGGACTCGCTCCTATTGATACGCCGGAGTCATGCTGCTCATAATTCGTTTCCCGATGCAACAGGTAGATCGAAGCGACCGGTACCGAGTCGGCGTGGTAGTCGCCGAGCGCGTCGACCGGGACGCTTCGTTTGTCAAAGGCCGGGTGGACATCTCGAAAACCTTCGCCACTCCCCACAAATCGGTCGAGCTGCTCGGTGTTGAGCTTCAATCTCGGAGGTCCGGCGTTGCAGATAATGGCACCGGGAGCAGTCTCGACGGCGGCAATATCGTCGGAGAGCAGTGGAAACCCCGACCCTACAAGCGATGCTACGAGCGTGCTCTTGCCCGACCCGTGGTCGCCGACCAACAGAACGGCACGGTCATCGACAACGACGGCACCGGAATGCACAACGGTTATGCCCGCCAACTCGAGGAAGTAGGCGAGAACGTGACCGAAAAGACAGATCTCGACCATATAGCGAAACCGTCGATCGAAGAGTTCACACTCGATGGTCTCCGACGAAATGATGAAGTCGGCCACTCGCGGAAAACGCATAATGTATCTCGCGCCTGCACTGTAGAGTTGGACGCCGCTCTCGCCGTAGCGGTTGCGTTCGGCACTGAGCCAGATCCGTTCAGCACGACGCAGCTCGCGTTCGCGAACCGGGCCGCGGTACGTAAACCGTACGACATCGTCGCGGATGCCCCGATCGTGACCGAGCGGCGTACAGAACCGGTAGTCCGTTTCGATGCAGAGGCCGTAGATTGAGTATCGCTCTGAAGATGCCGCCAATAGCCCCCCTCTGTGCTATCCAGACGAAATGATCCGGTTGTGATGAAGATCGTCCACGAACCGTTCGAGCTCGCCGTCCGGCGGAAGCGATTCGAGACCGTAACGTTCCCCGAGCGCATCTCGCACAGGGTCCAGAGCTCCCCATCTCAGAAGAAGTCGCCATATGTCGGCTGCACTCCCATCCAGCCGGAAACACGGTATCGCGCCCATCGTCTCCCGTTCACCGGCCTCCGGTATGAGTGCGACGGCAATCGATGAGCCGAGCTCAGCCCACACTACCCGATCCGCCGCTCGAATCGGGCCCGATCCCGGCTCGACAATGTTAACACCCGACACACCTGCACCGTCTCGAGAATCGCTCCTTTGACCGTCATGTCGGCTGAGTCGACGTTCGATCGGCATAAGCTTCCATCCCGCTTCGAAGCGAGTCAGGCACGGATTCCAGACGTTGGTTGTCGGCTCACCCCACGGCAAGCCGATCGGCTCCGAATGGCCTATCCAATACGGTTTGCCGCCCGAGAGGGCTCGGCGCTCCTCAACCCATTCCCGGTATCGCTCACCATGGATGAGCGGAGCGAGATCGGCGAGATCTTCACCTCGCAAGCAGGCAATAACGCGCGGCTCGGCACGTTCGATTGCCGGGCATAACTCCGGGGGAGAAAAGAGCGGGCAGAAGACAAATCGCGACGGTGCAGCCGCCGAGATTACTTGTCGAAGTCGGAATCCTGACAGCGCACAGTCGTCGACGATCACAAGCACCCGGTCGGGAGGGGCATTCTCCACCGATACCAGCTGATCGGCTCGAATACCGAGCACGTACGACAGCATTCCGAGAACAATCAGACCGCCGCGCGGGATCGCTGCGAATCGAAACGCA
>SLAN01000268.1 GCA_007126865.1 Spirochaetales bacterium
GAAGAGGACGGATCGAACCTCATCGTCGACGGCAAGAAGTACAAGGTGTGCGCCGAGAAGGACCCGACCCAGATTCCGTGGGGCGATACACCCGATGTCGTCATAGAGTCGACCGGCATTTTCCGGGAGCGTGAAAGCAAGAAAGGTGGCTATGGCGATCACCTGAAAAACTCGAAGTTCCCGGCAAAGAAAGTAATTCTCACCGTCCCTTCGAAAGACAAGATCGACAATATGATCGTGCTCGGAGTAAATGACTCCGACCTCAAGGCGAGTGATGAGTGCGTCAGCAACGCCTCCTGTACCACAAACTGTCTTGCTCCGATGGCGAAGGTCCTCAACGATTCGTTCGGCATTCAGAAGGGCTTCATGACCACAGTGCATGCGTATACCAACGACCAGAATATTCACGACGCTCCGCACAAGGACCTCCGACGCGCGCGGGCCGCGGCCGAGAACATTATCCCGACGACCACGGGAGCGGCAGCCGCCGTCGGAAAGGTCATACCGAGCCTGAACGGTAAGCTCGACGGCATCGCGTTGCGCGTCCCGGTTTCTACCGGCTCGATCACCGATCTCGTCGCGGTGCTCGATCGGGATGCAACCGCGGAGGAGGTAAACGCCGAGCTGAAGAAGGCCGCCGAAGGTCCGATGAAGGGTATCATGGAATACGTCGAGGATCCGATTGTGTCTCGCGACATTATTGGAAACGCGCACTCCTCGATTATCGATGCGCAGAGTACCATGAGCCTCGCCGGGAATATGGTGAAGCTCTTCAGCTGGTACGACAACGAATGGGGATACTCCGCACGCGTTGTCGATCTCGCGAAGCGTCTCGTCGACTGACGGATAGACAAGCGACAAGCCGGCACACGCTTCACGGCGTCCGCCTGCCCGGCGGGCGTCGTGGGCGGTCTCGGGCAGCGAGCAGATAATCGACGCGCGAGACCGCCGAAGGCGTGAAAAATGACGTCCGCACGCGGGGTTCGGAAGCGCCCGAAGCCGCAATGCGGTCTACCGCAATCGAGCCTCATACAGGAGGGAATCCTATGGCCGTTAAGACACTGAAAGATCTCGATTTCACCGATAAGCGGGTGCTTGTCCGGGTAGATTTCAACGTTCCGATCAAGGATGGAACGGTCACCGATGACACACGTATCCAGGCGGCGCTCCCCACGTTGAATTACATACTCGAACAGAGCGGCGCGCGGCTGGTGCTCATGAGCCATCTCGGCAGGCCGAAAGGTGAACGTGACGAGAAGTACTCGCTCGCTCCGGTTGCGAAACGACTTTCCGAGCTGTTGGGCCGCGAGGTAACAATGGCGCCGGATTGCGTCGGCGACGAATCGGAGAAACTCACCAGCGAGCTTCAACCGGGAGGCGTCGTGCTGCTGGAGAATACGAGATTTCACGGCGAAGAAACGAAGAATGACGAGGAGTTCTCTCGAAAGCTCGCTGCGCACGGCGATGTATATGTGAACGATGCGTTCGGAAGCGCACACCGCGCCCATGCATCGACGGAAGGTGTGGCACGACTCCTTCCGGGTGCCGCGGGCTTTCTCATAGAGAAGGAAGTGTCGTTCTTCGAACACCTCCTGAAGCATCCCGATAAGCCGTTCGTAGCGATTATCGGAGGTGCGAAGGTTTCTACGAAGATTGACGTCCTGAGGACGCTCATGCCGAAGTGCACTTCGCTGATTATCGGCGGTGGAATGAGTTATACCTTTCTAAAGGCGAAAGGCCACGGTATTGGGAACAGTCTCGTGGAAGAGGATTATCTCGATACCGCCTCGGAGCTCATGCAGGAGGCGGAACGACTCGGCGTACAGCTCCTGCTTCCGGTCGATCATCTGGTAGCCGCCGAGTTCTCCGAAAATGCCGCAGCGGAAACGGTCGACGGCGTCGACATACCGGACGGAAAGATCGGTATGGATATCGGACCGAAGACGATTGAAACGTTGCGTGATGTTATCATCGGAGCGAAAAACCTCGTCTGGAACGGACCGATGGGAGTTTTCGAGTTCGACAAGTTCGCCGGAGGCACCCTTGCAACGGCGAAATTGGTCGCAGAGTGCCCGGGCATGACCGTGGTCGGAGGTGGTGACTCGGTAGCGGCAGCGAATAAATTCGGTCTCGCCGATCGCATGGATCATGTTTCGACCGGTGGCGGTGCGAGCCTCGAGTTTCTCGAGGGCAAGACGCTCCCGGGAATCGCGATCCTCGAGCGAGAATAGAAGCGTGTTCGACGGCCTCCCGGGAGCTTGTCGGACATGTGGGCAGAATTGAATATTGGCGCGACCTGTTGCATACTCCAACGAGTCGGAACGAGATGAAGAGGAATGCATAGCATGAGAAAACCGTACTTCGCAGGCAATTGGAAGATGCACAAGACAATCGGCGAAGCGCGCGAGCTGGCGCAGATGCTCGTTACAGAGCTCGAGGGCAACACGAATAAGCTTATGATCGCTCCGCCGTTTACTGCACTGTCCGCGGTTTCCGAGATTGTTTCGGGCACGAACATCCTGCTCGGGGCCCAGAACATGGCGCCGGAGGAAAGTGGCGCACACACCGGTGAAGTATCGGTACTGATGCTGCGGGATGTCGGTGTATCGGTTGTAATTCTGGGACACTCCGAACGGCGGCATGTCTACGGAGAGAGCGATGAGCTGATTAACCGCAAGGTGAAACTCGCTCTCGAGCATTCACTCGAGGTCATTCTCTGCGTAGGGGAGACTCTCGAGGAGCGAGATGCAGGACGGGTGAACGATGTTGTGGCCGGACAGCTAAAATC
>SLAN01000026.1 GCA_007126865.1 Spirochaetales bacterium
ATCCGCCACAGGAACAGGCTCGACATGAACGTGGCCGTCGGTACTCCCTTCCTGCGTAGCTTCCCGGTGATCGAGCTGCGCGAGTACCGTGCCCCGACCGCATCGATCAGGACCCGTACCTCAACTCCTCGTTCCACCGCGCGGGCAAGCGCATCAACGAAACGGCGTCCGATCGCATCATTGGAGAAGATATAGATGGTCAGGGTGATGCTTTGTCGTGCCGATTCGATCGCTTCGAGCATCGCCGGATAGGCCACGTCGCCGTCGATCAGCGGCTCCACGCGATTACCACTCAACAGCGGCAAGCCGGTCAAACGTGCTCCGAGTCGCGACATTTCCAGCAGATGCGCGCGGTCGGCGGGCAGGTGCTCGAGCACTTCCGGCGGAGCACAGAGCCAGCGTTCGAGCGAGGGAACATGCTCGCTCTCGTGACCGCGCAGGCCGGCCGCGCGGCGGCGCACCCGGTTCACGCCGAGCAGAATATAGAGAACAGATCCGACGATCGGCGAGAGCCAGATCAAGCCTACCCAGGCGACCGCGGCGCGAGAGTCGCGCTTGTAGAGGATTGCGTGAGCGGCGGTCGCCAGCTGAAACAGCACGGTAGCCGTCGCGGTTATCTGCGGCCAGAACGTCCGCAGCGCGTCTATCACCCCCCGCATATCTATCGCAGCAGTATAACCGAGTGAGAGAGCGAATGCATCAGCCGCCCGACCCGCCGGCCGCCGGTGCGGGGACGGTGGCTGAAAGCCGCCGTATATGGAGAAGATTCGCGAAACGCGCCGCCGATCCGATCGCCGCCGGTTGCGTCACGGCCACGGATGGAGACTCCAGCGAGCCGACGCCTCACTACGGGAAAGATGGGAAACATCACCGCGAAGCGCGAGCTTCCGATACCGGCCGTTGACCACGATCCTGGTAATCGAGCACAACCGCACGGAGAACGGCTCCGCCTCCGGCACGAGGTGGCGAATCGAGAATGTGACCGTGGCTCCGTGTCCGACCAGCAGGATATCTTCGTCGCCGGTACGCTCGAGCAGCTGATCGCTGACGCGCGCCGAGCGAGCTGCGACTTCGTGTTCCGATTCGGGATAGACCGGGTGCTCGACCGCCTCGTGTTCGTCCGATACGCGCGGAAAGCGCCGGCGAAGCGTCCCAACGGAGAGCAGCTGGGGCGCTGCCGAAAAATAGATCGGGTTCAGCCACTCGCCGAATCCCGGCTCCAGGTATACCGGTAGATCGAGACCTTCGGCCACCGCATGTGCCGTCTCGACGGTTCGCAGATAGGGCGAAGAGTAGATTCGGGAGATGTTTTCCCCCGCGAGCCGGCCGGCCAGCTGCCGGGCCTGTTCGAGTCCGTCGGCCGAGAGACCCGGATCGTACGGGCGCTCGGCACGCTCCACCCAGCCCGGATCGACAAAGTCTTCGCGATTGCCGTGACGCGCGATCCAGATGGTCCGCATGCTCATCCTACGCGGACCGCCTGCTGTTGCGCCCGCATGCACAGCTCGGCTGCGCGAAAGGTATGTTCCTGCGTCATCGCGCGTTCGGTGCCTTCGAGACAGTCGAGAATCACCTGTCCGAACCACGGAAAGCCGACCGTACCGTGCACCGGAATGTGGTGTTCCCCGTCGCCGTTGACGAGGTACACATGATCTCCGTCGGGGTCGCGCCCCACATCGATGTACTTCCGCAGCTCGATATAACCGTCGGTGCCGAGCACGAGCGTACGACCGTCGCCCCAGGTGCCGAGTCCATCGGGTGTGAACCAGTCAACCCGGAAGTAGTTGGTCGCTCCGTTCTCGGCGACGAGCAGTGCATCTCCGAAGTCCTCGAGCTCCGGATAGTCCGGATGCGCATAGTTGGCGATCCGACTGTACTGGACCGTCGCGTTTCGAGCGCCGGAGAAGGCGAGGAACTGCTCGATCTGGTGGCTGCCGATATCGGTGAGAATGCCGCCATAGTACTTCTTCCGGAAGAACCACGCTGGGCGGCTCGGTGCGTTCAGCCGGTGCGGCCCGAGGCCGATGACCTGCAGCACCCGCCCGATGGCGCCCGACTCGATGAGTCCGCCGGCGTGCCATGCCGCCTCGTTCTGCACGCGTTCGCTGTAGCAAACCGACCAGATTCGGCCGCTCTCGCCCACCTTCCGGCGCGCATCTTCGAGTTGCTCCAGCGTCGTAAACGGCGCCTTGTCGCTCATGTAGTGCTTGCCGGCATCGTGTACCTTCAGACCGATCGGTCCCCGGTCGGAAGGAACGGCGGCGCTTATGACCATGTGGGTCGAGCGGTCTTCCAGCAGCGCCTCGAGGCTCTCAGCCGCGTCTGCCTGCGGGAACTTCTGCCGGTATGCGTCGACCTTCGCGGAGTCGGGATCGTACACCGACACGAGCTCGCCCCCGGCGTCGAGCAGGCCCTGTGTCATTCCAACAATGTGTCCGTGGTCGAGTCCGGTAGCCGAGAATCGAAACTCGCCCGGTTTCACAACCGGTTGCGCCTTCCCCTCCGGCGCGTAGTTCATTCCGTCAGCGTGTGCCATGCCCGCCATATTCGTCGCGAACCGCGTATTGCGTCAAGTTGACCACGGCAACCCGGTGCCGAATCCAAAGATCGTCCAAGAGACCGAAAAGAATCGCCATTCCGGATTTCGCCTTCCCGGACATACGCTTGCCCTATACACCCAAAACAAAGGGGGAGAGTATGCGAATACGTTACCTGTTGTTCACGATTCCGCTTCTCGTTCTCGCGGGAGCGGGTCTGCTGTTCGCCGGCGGGGCCCAG
>SLAN01000295.1 GCA_007126865.1 Spirochaetales bacterium
AGACATTAAAATCATGAGAGAAGACATTTAAACGACAGGACCGCTTTCCCAATCCGAAAAGCGGTCCTGTCGACTTTATACACATTCCTGTCTCATTGCCTTGCTACTTTAACTACCCTCTATTTGCGTTGTTTTTTCAATCCCATCCCGGCACCGATCACCAATACCCCCATCAAAGCATACGGGAAGGACAAACCGGTTTCCGGCAGTTCTTCATCAACCTCTTCTTCTAAATCAGGAATCAATACCGAATCCAAAACATGGATAATTCCATTTGAACATTCGATATCCACGTCAGTCACTTCAGCATCGTTTACAAAAACCCCATCACCTTCGAGGCTGATAATGATCATTTGTCCAAGCAAAGTTTCTACTTCTTCTCCATCCAAATTCAAAACATCAGCACTTGTCACTTCTCCGCTTACAACATGATAAAGAAGGACTTTGCTTAGATCATCGGTATTATCAAGAAGTTCTTCCAGTAAACCTTCGGGCAGCTTACCAAAAGCGTCATCGGTGGGGGCAAAACACGTGAAAGGCCCTTCCCCTTTTAACGCTTCTTCAAGTCCAGCCGCCTCGATGGCAGAAACTAAAGTGTAGAAATCAGGAGCCATGATCGCTGTGTCGATAATGTCGAGGGCAGGTAGCAATACCTCGTCAATGACATGAATAACCCCGTTGTTGCATGTAAGGTCGGGATCAGTCACGGTGGCGCTGTTGACCATTACTTCAGCATTAACCGATATGGCCACAGTTTGACCAAGAAGAGTCTCCACATCTTCGCCGTCAAGGTCGATGGCATCTGCAGCCAAAAACTGCCCGGCTACCACGTGATAAAGCAATACTTTCTCTAATATTTCCGGATTGGCCAGAAGCTTATCCACCACTCCGTCCTCCAAAGCGTCGAAAGCTTCATCTGTCGGCGCAAATACGGTAAAAGGTCCATCTCCACGCAAAGCTTCATCTAGTCCGGTTGCATTTAGAGCTGCCGACAGTGTTGATAATGTTCCCTCTCCCTCGATTGCATCAGCAATTAAACCATCGTACTCAACTTCATTCGCTGTTACAACACCTAAGCTCATCCCCATAATGACTACCAAAGCAAGTACAATTGCTAGTAACTTTTTCAATCTTGACACCCCTTTCTGAATAGAAACCTTCGCCAAACTATTGTGTTTTATCCCCCCTCTTCTCACTGATCAATACTGTAGAAGGTCCAAAATTTGTCGTAAGCTAAGATGTTTGCAAATTTGTTCCCTCTCCATTAACAGACTATTCTAAAAATAAACCGTAATACCTTCTATTTTGTGGAGTTTTTGTAATTTTTTTGAATATTTTGGTCTTGATCATTCTTTCAATTCTTTCATGACAAAAACTGCTACATAGGCGCGGCTATGATACACTTTAGTTGACTTTCAAATGAGTTACCAAGGAGAGTTGGCTAATGAGAAAGACCTATGAGCGGGAATTCAAATTAAAGGTTTGCAAAGACATTGTTTCAAAAAGTCGATCTGTAAAGGATGTCTCCGAAGAAGATAACATCTCCAGACCCATTGTTTCAAAGTGGGTATCAGAATACCGTCGTTACGGAAACAAAGCATTTTCCGGTAAAGGAAAAAGGCTTCCGGACAAAGTTGATTTTTATGTTCTTGAACAAGAAAACAAAAGACTGAAAGAAGAGAATGAAATTTTAAAAAAGTTCGAGGTGTTTTTGAAGCAAAGAAAGTAGTTCGCTTTCCATTCATTTACAAACGCAAACAACAGTTTCAAGTTCAAGCCATGTGCAGGCAGCTCCATGATCCAAGCAAGGGTATTACGAATGGAGAAAGCGCAGACCTAGCCGCACAAAGCTTCGCCATGGATACTTGAAAGCACCAATCCGACGGATCTATGATAAACATAAGGGTCGCTAAGGTTCTCCCCGCATTGCCCAACAGCTCTACGATGAAGGGATGGAGACCAACAAGCGGGTAGTGGCCCGGCTGATGCGGGAAGCGGGCCTGTGTGCGAAAGGTTTTCACCGGCGCACCGCTTCTTACGGAAAGGGCCAATCCATCGAAGAGGCGATCAAGGAAAATTTTCTTAAGCGGCAGTTTGATCAGGATGGCATCGATGCAATCCGGGCAACCGATGTTACCTTTATCCCCTGTTCAGACGGGCGGTTATACTTATGCCCCTATATCGACTTAACCACACGCATCCCCCGCTGCTTTGAACTATCGACCTCAATGAAGCAAGAAATCGTGCTGCGACCCACTGAAAGCTATACAAAAAAGTTGCCTGATGTGATCCATTCAGACCGTGGCAGCCAGTATCGCTCCCATCGATTCCGTGAACTTCTTGAGCAAAAGCATTACTCCATTCCATGAGTGAACCGGCTACACCGGTAGACAATGCGGTAGTCGAATCCTTTTTCAAGTCCATTAAGAGGGAACTGGTTTACCCCAATAAACATAAGACGAAAGCGGAGATGAAGGTGCTGATTTAAGACTATCTGTTAGACTACTATTCTTATAAGAGGATTCACACAAAATTTATGATGACACCTATCAAGCATGAACAACAGTTCGCAGTCATCTAACTGAGAGTCAAAAAAGTGTTGCAGTTTCCATCTCCTCCGTTAGGTATTGGTTGGTACTTATATTCTAACCGAGGTTGAGCATTTTGGCTCGCTTTTCTTTACTCTTTGTTTTTACACCATTATTCGGACTTAATCAGAGATTTGCCATCCGACTTCCTTCAGATTCCACCTCACGGTGGACACCCTTGTCTTTGGC
>SLAN01000046.1 GCA_007126865.1 Spirochaetales bacterium
CTGCCGTACTTCCGGAAGAGCGGAAAGCAGATCGATGAGCAGCTCGTTCCGAAGTTCACCGATCCGGTAAACCACTGGCTCGATTTCGGACGTACCGGCGGCTATCTCAAGCACTGTCGCGAACGGGAGGCACGCTTCAATGCCGAGTTCGACGAGATTCGCGCTGAGAAGCCCCGCGAGACGCGTGGGGACGAGTACGGTGCATACATTCTTGAGGCGATGGAGAGCGGCGTGCCGGCGGTGATCAACGGTAACGTGCCGAACCGCGGTCTCATAACCAATCTGCCGGAAGGTTCATGCGTCGAAGTACCGTGTCTTGTAGACTCCAACGGCATTCAGCCGACAACAATCGGCTCGCTGCCGCCGCAACTTGCGGCGCTCAATCGGACGAACATCAACGTGCAGGAGCTGATCGTCGAAGCCTCGGCGACCGGCAGTACCGATGCTGTGCACCACGCGGTCGCCCTCGATCCGCTGACTGCCGCCGTCTGCACGCTCGACGATATTCACGCGATGGTCGGCGAGATGCTGTCGGCGCAAACGCAGTGGCTGCCTCAATTCGCGCGGTAAGCTGTCCCGGAGGCAGGCGACGATGACCCGGAACGATACGGAGGTGCGATGACGGTACTCATAATAGGAGGTACCGGCGAGATATCGACGTCGTTGACCTACCGCCTGCACGGTGAAGGTCATGATGTCTCGGTTCTTAACAGGGGAGAGCGACCGGTTGCCGTTCCAGCGGGGGTTCGCAAGCTCCGCCGCGATCGAGAGAACCGGGCCGATCTCGAGGCATCGGTTTCCGAGCGCTACTACGACGCGGTAATCGATTTCGTCTGCTGGACGCCCGATCACGCTCAGACCGACACCGAGGTGTTTTCCGGCCGGTGCGGACACTTCATCTATATCTCCACTGTATGGGTCTATGGAGCGCCACAGCGCTTCCCGGTAACCGAGGACCACCCGTGTCATCCCGTCGAAGACTACGGTCGGAACAAGCTTGGCGCCGAGCAGGTCTTCATGAACGCCGCCACCGGTGGGCGTTTGCCGGCGACGGTAGTTCGTTTTCACGCCACCTATAACGACTACTCGCCCTGGCCGAGTATCCTCGCGAACGACCCGACAGTTCCGTATCGTCTCCGAACGGGCAAGCCGCTTCTCGTTCACGATCGGGGCGTTCTGCCGACGCATTTTCTTCACGCCGACGATGCCGCTGTTGCCCTCAGCGGGTTACTACGGCATCCCGAAACAACACGGGCGGAAGCATACAACGTGGTAGGAGAATCCTTGACCTGGAACGGCGTGTTCCACTCGGTGGCGCGGGCGCTCGGTACGGACGCGCGTCTCGTCTACAGGCCCGCCGAATCGATTATCGATGCGTTTCCCGAGCGTACCTGGCCGCTGAACGGTGTGCACCAGTATGCCATGTCGTTTTCGAACGCCAGGATACAGAGTGTCGTCACGGACTTCGCTGTCACCATCAGCACCGAAGAAGGGTGCCGGAGGCGGCTCGAAGCCTCCCGACTGCCGGACGATTCAGCTGACGAAGATCCGGACCCGGAGCTTACCGCACGCATCGACGCACTGATTAGACAGGGAAGGTGATCCTGAACAGCGTATCCTCGCGCGACAGCGGATCGATTGTTGCGCGCAGCCGTTCCTGGATGCGGCGCAGGAGGACTTGCGCCATCGCGTCGAGAGTTGTTGACCCGCTGAGAGGCCGTCCTTCGCGATCGTACGCCTCCACGGCAATCTCGGCGCGACCCTCCCGGATACCGAGCACGATGTTCAATCGCGTTTTCGCAAGCTCCCGGCGACGCGTCTCGGACACGGTAGCAAGTACCTCCGAAAGGGTGACCGAGATATCGAGCGAGCGTTCGATGTCGAGCGAGATCTCCGTGGGGTCGCGACCGTCCTGCCGCAGCTCGAGTCGCGCGTCGGCGTGCCAGATGTCCGCGAAGAGTGGGAGCAGCGAGTCGAGATAACTCGTCAGCGTAACTGTGGTGCCGGAAGGAACGCTTGCAAAGTAGCGGTATGACTGAACGAGAACGCGGACGCGTGCCTGGGTGCGCTCCACAAGGTGGTCGCGGCTGGTCTGTGAGAAGGTAGCCGAATGCACCTCGAAGAGGCGCGTGATCATTCCGAGGTAGATCCCGGTTCGCCTGTCGAGTCCGTCCGGATCGCAGCCGGCGAGGGTGATCCCCAGACTCAGCGAAATCGTTATCAGCAGATCGATTTCCGCGTCGGTCCACTCGCATTCGGTTGTGCAGTCGTCGAAGCCGACGAAGCCCCAAAGGCAGTAATCGACAAAAATCGGCAGAATAAGAAGCGATTTGATGCCCTGCGCAATGAGCTTCGGTTGTTCCTGTTCCGGAAATGTGCGAACCGGCCCGTAGATAGGAGTACCCGAACGCAGAGAATCGAGCCAGCGGCCGTATCCGGACTGTCGCATCGGAAGTGATTGCAGCTCAGGGTTGTCGATCTGTGGGGCGACCCGTTCGCTGCACCACTCATAGCGTTGCGATGCGTGCTCCTCATCTCCGTTCGCCGTGTAGATCTCGAACACGTACACGCGATCGACCTTCGCGACGGTCCCCACGCGGGCGATTGCGGAGTGCACCGCCTCAGTACGGTCGCCCGATTCAATCAGGGCAAACGCATTTAGACCCCGAAGAGCACCTTTTCGAGATACGACTCGTCCCAGCCGGCAAGTAATCGCTTACCTTTGATACTGCGTTTACAGTTCTTCTCCCGCTTTAAGAGGTTC
>SLAN01000127.1 GCA_007126865.1 Spirochaetales bacterium
CTCGAACGATCGGAACGCTGCGGATACGCTCCAGCGTCGCTACTTTCGACGAGATCGTCAACTGCGTCGAGGCGCGCACGATCCGTGCCTGGCCACCGTCGTTCCCGCCGGCGGGCTCGCCATCACCGACATTGCCGCCGGCGGCGACGTGCAAGTAGACCGGGCACGGTCCGTGGTGGTCGATGAGCACGCTTCGCAGCTCGCACAGCGCCTCCTCCCCGGCGGCCGGGTCGGCAAGCACGCTCTCGTCAAGGGCAATGTGCATCTCCGACACCTTTCGCTCCGGCAGCTCCCGCGGCTCGCGCACCGCGCTGACCACCAGCTGCGGCGTATCCCTGCGGAAGTCCGCCGTCCCGATGACCCCCACCACCGTCTCGTTCACCAGCCGCTCGCGCACGGCAGACAGCGCCTCGCTGAACACAACGAACTCCACACTCCCGGAGTAGTCCTCGATCGTTCCGACCGCCATCGGGTTGCCCGTGCGGGTCACCAGCGTGCGGCAGCCGGTAAGCAGCCCGACGACCACCTGCTCGCTTTCGGCCTCGCACGCGGCGAGATCGGCGCAGCTCACCGAAGCGCAGCGCTCCCACTGCAGCGTGTAGTCGTCGAGCGGATGCCCGGAGGCGTAGAAACCGAGCGCCTCGCGTTCGAAGGCGAGCCGCTCGGCGGCGGTGAACTCATCGACCACCTCCAGCTCGAAGCGGTTGACCTGCTCGTCGGCGGCCGCATCGAAGAGCGAAGTCTGCCCGCTCGCCCGGTTCTCCCGCTCGGCCGCCGCGAAGTCGATCGCCCGCCCGAGATTCTCCAGCAGCGACTTGCGCCGCCGGTCGAGCGAGTCGAAAACGCCCACTGAAATGAGAACCTCGACAACCTTCCGGTTGACCGTTCGTATGTCGACGCGGGTGAGAAAGTCGATGAGCGAGTCGAACGGGCCGCCGGCATCGCGTTCGGCGAGAATCGCCTCGACCGCCCCGGCACCGACACCCTTAATGCCGACGAGCCCGAATCGGATCTCTCCATCGACGACGGTGAAGTACTTGTCGCTGGTGTTAACGTCGGGCGGGGTGACCTCGATTCCCATCGACCTCGTTTCGGCGAGATACTCGGCGAACTTGTCGGGGTTGTTGATCTCGTTGGTAAGGTTCGCCGCCATGAACTGTGCCGGGTAGTTCGCCTTCAGGTACGCGGTCTTGTAGGCGACCACCGAATAGGCGGCGGCGTGGCTCTTGTTGAAGCCGTAGCCGGCGAACGGCTCGAGCAGCGTGAAGATTTCCTCGGCTTTGTCCTTCGGAATTCCGCGCTCTTCGGCGCCGGCGAGGAAATCGACCTTCATGCGGGCCATTTCCTTCTCTTTTTTCTTCCCCATCGCGCGGCGAAGGATGTCCGCCTGCCCGAGGGTGAAACCGGCGATGATGCGGACGATCTGCATCACCTGCTCCTGGTAGACGATCACCCCGTACGTTTCCTCCAGCTCGGTGGCGAGGCTCTCGTGCGGGTAGCGGATTTTCTGCCGTCCCGCCTTGCTCTCGACGAACTGCGGGATGTTCTCCATCGGCCCGGGGCGGTAGAGGGCGTTCAGCGCGATCAGGTCGGTCACGCTTTCCGGCTGTGCACGCGTGAGAATATCGCGCATGCCGGTACTCTCGAACTGGAACACGCAGGCGCTCCGGCCCTCGGAGAGCATGCGGAAGGTCGCCCCGTCGCTCTCCGGAATTTTCTCGATATCGAAGTCGGGCACCGTCTCGCGCACGAGATTCTCGGTATTGCGGATGAGAGTCAGCGTCTTCAGGCCGAGAAAGTCCATCTTCACGAGCCCGCACGGCTCGATCTGGTCCATGGTGTATTGGGTGGAGATGCTCTCTGTGCGCGAATCGTAGTACAGCGGCACGTATTCGGTGAGCTTCTCGCGCCCTATGACGATCCCCGCCGCATGCGTCGACGCGTGCCGGTGCAGGCCTTCGAGTTTCAGGCCGATGTCTATCAGCTCGGCGTAGACCCCACCCTGACTGTAGACCTTTTTCAGCTCCGGTTCCTCTTCGAGCGCGCCGGCGAGCGTCACCTTCGGCCCGGCGGGAACGAGCTTGGCAATCCGGTCGGTTTCGGCGAGCGGCAGATCGAGCGCCCGCGCCACATCGCGGATGACCGCCTTCGCCTTCAGCGTTCCGAAGGTAATGATCTGGCCGACACGGTCGCTGCCGTACTTGCGCGTAACGTAGTCGATGACCTCCCCGCGGCGCTCGAAGCAGAAGTCGATGTCGAAGTCGGGCATGCTGACCCGGTCGGGGTTCAGGAAGCGTTCGAAGAGCAGCCCGTAGGTCAGCGGGTCGATATCGGTAATCTCGAGTGCGTACGCGACGATGCTGCCGGCGCCCGAACCGCGCCCCGGGCCGACCGGAATATCGTTGTCCCGGGCGAATCGGATGAAGTCCCAGACGATCAGGAAATAGCCGGTATAGTCCATTCCGATGATCGTATCGAGCTCGAACTGGGCGCGCTTCTCGATCTCGTCGGTGATCGTCTCGTAGCGCTTCTCGAGGCCTTTCCTGGTGAGATGGCGAAGGTACTCATCCGGGCCGGAGAACTCCTCCGGCACCTCGTAGGCCGGCAGGAGCGGGCCCGGTTGCGGGATTTCCACCTCGCACGCCTCGGCGATCCGTCGCGCATTGGCGATCGCCTGCTCGCGCACCTCGGCGGGTACCGAGGAGAGCGAGCGTTCCATCTCCTCGCGGCTTTTCAGGTAGTACTCGGCGCTCCGCA
>SLAN01000339.1 GCA_007126865.1 Spirochaetales bacterium
TCCAAATTCATCATCCAAAACCAGATTTTCAATCGAGGCCAGATAATCCTTCCTGTCCATCTGCAGGTGACTGTCCAGCATCCCAATGATGTATCGCCGACTCTCAACATCATCCTCGGGATAATTGTGAATGTTTTGGGTAGGGGATTCCAGCCACAATATAACGGCATCCACCCTATCAACTTGGTTTGGATATCTATAAATTTCTCTTCTCTGGGAAAAATGCGCCCCCACATTGGCCTGAACGGAAGTGGAGGCTTCATTGCCAACCAAAGAAGAAATCTCCTGGACCCTTGAATCAGGCAGGGCAATAAATGATGCCGGTGCCCAGACATTTTTGGCGCCGGGTAACGGAAAAGGTGCAAAGGCATAAGCCATCATTGAGGTAGTAATCAGCGCCAGCGCCGAGAGTTCTTTAGCGGTAAACCTTTTCTGCCATTTTGAAATCTTGTTGACTCCATAAATGGCTGCTACTGTAAAAATAGGAATCAGGGTTGCGCTGTGATAAGCTATGGGGCTCCTTGGCATTGGGTTAGCCGAGAGCATGTTCGCAGCCAGATCAGCCATGCCAGGCAAAAGAAATACAAGGCCAAGGAGAGGGAAAAACAGAAACGGGAGAAGCAGCAGGGCCAGATAGCCAAAGCCATCAAAAGTTATCATGGCAGTTTCCAGCACATAAAGCGGCTGAGTGATCATGGTCCTGATAATTTCACTGAATGAGTCCCCAAGCCAGGCGTATCTGCCCATTGGTCCCCCAGGTCCGCCGGAGATGGTAAATGAGGGCATGATAACTGCAAGGACGAGATAGGCATGGGCAACTCCTATGACCATCAAGAGGACAGAATGTAGCCATTCTCTGTGTTTGTACAGCCACACAAGCCCCAGTCCCACCACCAGAACGCCAAGGTGTTCCTTGCACAAGAGAATGAAGAAAACCGACAATAGAACGAGTTTATAGTTTTTTGATTCTATGCCCAGCATGGCCAGGGCGATGAAGGGCACTGCAAGGGTTATGGGATGGAAGTCCCAGGCTCCGGCATTGAGTACAAAGGGATTGACCAGAAAGGCCAGGGCCAGCAGAAAGGCGGCTTTATCAGACTGTAAAACACGTTGGCCAAGCAGAAAGACAGGCCAGGCAGCAACGGCGATAGCCAGGGCCTGGGCGCCGATGAGCCAGCCCACGCTTGGATAGACAGCGTAGAAAGGAACAAAGGCATAGAGTATGGGGTCAAAGTGCCCAGCCAGGCGGTTCGCAGGCTGATTAGCCATGTTGGTGGTGTGCAGGTATCCTTCGTGCAGCACCCCCCAGATGGCCTGATCAAAATTGCCTGTATCGTTTATAGTGGTCAAAAAACCCCAGTGCCTGAACAAGCCGTTGAGTAGAAAAATAAGAAAGTGGAGAAAGATTATCGCAATCAGCCAGTGTTTATAATTCAGTTTTGTCATCCACGTATCCGCTTTAACCTTGATTCCCGGGTACTTTTACTGGTTTGACAAACAGATATGCGATTCCGCCGGTTGAAGTTGCAATGATCAATAAAACCCTTGCGGTCAGGGCAACAGCAAGAGCTACCTCCAGGCTGATCCCGAAAATGGAAAAAAGGAATACACTCAAGCCTTCCTTAATACCCAGTCCGTTGATGGAAATAGGTACAGCACCTGCCACTGAAATGATTGGAAGTATAAAGAGCACATGTAGGAAAGCTATCTGTTCGCCAAAGGCCCTGAAGCAAAGCTGATATGCGAAGGCTGATATAAAGAATAAACCGGTGGATATAATAATCGCGAAAAAAAGACCACTTCTGTCTCGATAAGAGAAAAAGCTTTCTCCTATAAAAACTATCTTTTGTATTATAGATAGTTTGGCATTAGATATAATGTAATGACTGTAGCGCTTGGCTAAAAGCCATACTATGATTCCTGAAGCAGTAATAATTATGACAGCACCGAAATATCCCCAGTACACAAGATCTAGATTTCGGTTTGATCCTAGAAACATCCATCCAATAAGTAAGGGAAAAGGTATAATTACACAGATCCCAATAAGTCTCTCCAAGACGATTGAAGAGCCAATAAAAGCTTTATTTTTAGGCCATGATTTATTTAAAGCTAAAAACTTATATGAGTCTCCGCCAACAGATGAAGGCAAAAAATTATTAAAAAAAGAGCCAACCCAATATAATAAAAAAGTCTTCTTAACGTTTTCATTAATTCCATAGCCCTGAAGGATGAGGTTCCATTTAACTGAGCTGAGAAGCATGGATAATGGCCATAATGCTAACATTGCAACTAAGAATTCCAAACGGGCATTGTGGACAGTTGCCAGAAAGTTATCCCAATTGATAAGAGCAAATAAAACTGACAGCAGGATTAGAGCAACAGTGGTCTTTAATGCAATTTTAAGATTCATATCATAGGAGAATTTATATGACACACTTCATTTCAAGATTATAAGGAGTTACATCACTTGTTGTGTAAAGTTACAAAAAATTACAGTTAATGAAAGCTGCTGAATTTTATAAAAAAAACAAAAAATACTGCATTCAAACTTTGGAAATTGCAAATATATCGTCAATCGAACATTATAATCTATTATAATAAAAAATTTATTACATAATTCCACTCTTTCGTCCATATATTATAAACTGCTCTGAAGAGGATAAATAAAGTTTATATAGCTTATTACTATATTTTATATCAAAGAATCTAATAAAATATTTAAGTAATAAATTTAGTAGTAAAAA
>SLAN01000138.1 GCA_007126865.1 Spirochaetales bacterium
CGCTGCACAGGCTTCAAGCCGTCCTCGATGTCCGGAATCGCCCGGTCCTTGATGACGTAGCTCGCGTACTCGAGGAAATTGTTGTTGAACAGCGTATTCACGTATGCCATGTCAGCTCTGTCTGCACCGTTTCCGTTCTTGCGCCGTGCACAACCCGGTCGCGCGGGCCGTCGGGGAATCCCGGCGATCGGCACGTTACACCAGATTCTCCATGATGTAATCGCGCCGTTGCGGCGTATTCTTGCCCATGTAGAACGTCAACGTCTCTTTGATGTTCTTAATACTCTTCACCGACACACGCTCGAGCCTCATATCGGGACCGATGAACCGGCCGAACTCGCTCGGCGAGATCTCTCCGAGCCCTTTGAAGCGGGTGACTTCCGGCGATGCGAGCTCCTTTACTGCGGCGTCGCGCTCGCGAGGATTGTAACAGTAGCGAGTCTCTCTCTTGTTCCGGACCCGGAAGAGCGGCGTTTCGAGAATATAGATGTGTCCGGCAACGACCAGCTCCTCGAAGTAGTTGAGAAAGAATGTGAGCAGGAGATTCCGAATATGGAAGCCGTCGTGATCGGCGTCGGTGGCAATCACAACTTTGGAGTAACGCAGGCCCTCTACCCCGTTCTCGATGCCGAGAGCCATCATCATGTTGTACAGCTCTTCGTTCTTATAGAGGTCGGCGCGCTTGCGTCCAAATACGTTCTGGGGTTTGCCCCGCAGGCTGAAGATAGCCTGCGTGTAGACGTCGCGAGAGCTAACCATGCTGCCGGACGCACTCTGCCCCTCCGTGATGAAAATCGTAGAGTTCTCGCCCTTCGGCCCGTCCTCGAGGTGGTACTTACAGTCCTTGAGGTTCGGAATCTTCAAAGCGATCTTCCGGGCATTCTCCTTCGCATCCTTCTTGACCGCCTGCAGCTCCTTGCGCAGCCGCTCGTTAGAGGCAATCTTCTCGCCGATTCTTGCCGATGCGTTGCGATTACGATGAAGGAAGTCGATCACCGCCGATTTCGTCTCGTTCACGATCCACGAGCGGATCTCGGTGTTGCCGAGCTTGTTCTTTGTCTGACTCTCAAAAACCGGATTGGTCAGTTTGACGGCGATTGCGGCGGCTATCCCTTCGCGCACGTCGACTCCGGAGTAGTTCTTTTTCGCGAATTCATTTACACCTTTGAGAATACCTTCGCGGAACGCAGACAGGTGCGTTCCTCCGTCGGAGGTAAACTGACCGTTGACGAAGCTGAAATAGGTTTCGCCGTAGTTGTCGGTGTGCGTAAAACTGAACTCGATATGATCGCCGCGATAGTGCGCCATCTCGTACAACGCCTCGTCGGCGACTTCCGCCCCGAGTAGATCGTACAGACCGTTCGAGCTCGTGAAGCGCTGCGTACCGGCTTCGGCTGTCTTCAGGACCAGCGTCAGCCCCGCATTCAGGTACGCATAATTCCACAGGCGCTGCTCGATGTATTCGGTATTGAACTCGTATTCACCGAAGATCTCCGGATCAGGCTCGAACTCCACGTACGTCCCGTTCCGTTCATTCGATGTTTTGCCCTTTTTCTGTTTCACGAGAGCACCACGAGAAAAACGCGCCTCGGAGTACTGGCCGTCGCGCACCGAACGTACCAGGAAATCGGACGAGAGCGCGTTAACCGCCTTGGTCCCCACCCCGTTCAATCCGACCGAGAACTGGAATACCTCGTCGTTGTACTTCGCCCCGGTGTTAATGACGCTGACACACTCGATAACCTTTCCGAGCGGAATGCCTCTTCCGTAGTCACGAACAGAAACACGACCGCCGCGTACGGACACCTCGATCCGCTGCCCGTGCCCCATTATGTATTCATCGACTGCATTATCTATGGCTTCTTTGAGTAAGATGTAAACGCCGTCGTCCGGGTTTGTGCCGTCACCGAGACGGCCGATGTACATACCGGTCCGCAATCGAATGTGCTCGAGCGAGCTGAGAGTCTTGATCTTGCTTTCGTCGTACGTCGAGGCGGGGTGTGCGATCGACTGCGCGCTCCCGTTGCCGGCGTTCTTCGACGTTTGGCGCGCGCTCCGGCCGGCGCTTTTCGATCCGTTGCCCGTCACGGACTTGGTTCCCCGGCTCGACTGGTTCTTACCGCCGGAATTGCCGGCCTTCTTCCCGGTTTTCTTCGAATCCTTCGTTCTCGATGCCATCTGCGTCCATAGAGTATCAAGAGTTGCTCGTCAATACAAACACGTATCAGTACGGCTCGACGATACGACTCCAAGTGCGCTACCTTTATTACAACCCACATCCTTCCAGCGGATGGAGAATGCGCCCTATGGGAGATGTAGAGCGCCCCGGCGACGGTGATACCGGCCTCGTAACGAGAAAGAAACCGAAAGTCAAGAAGCCGGACATGTACCGCGTCATTCTGCTCAACGACGATTTCACTCCCCGTGAGTTTGTCGTGGAAGTCCTCGTAAAGGTCTTTCGGAAATCATCGGCCGAAGCGTACAAGATCATGATTCGTGCCCACCGCGGCGGCCACAGCACGGTGAGCGTTTATACGTACGATATCGCGGTTACCAAGGCGAATCAGGCTCGAAAGATGGCGAAGGAGGCCGACTACCCCCTCCAGTTCGCGGTGGAACCGGATAAGTAGCACAACCGCACCCCAGCAGCGACACGAAACGCTTGAGCCGATTCGGGATCCGCTCGACAATAGAAGTATGCGTGGAGATGGAGCTTGTCGGACTTCTCTTCGGGGTTAAACCGGGGTGAAACCATCGGAATGAATGCAGATCGGTACAACAGGCATGTAACGACGCCAATACTCATACTCTGTTCGGCCCGAAGGTACTTCAAACTCACCGTCCCGGCCGCGCTCGTTCTCGTGCTCGCACTCTCCGGCTGCGCAACGCGCGCAACCGTGCGTGAGGTCGAGGAGTCGCTCGCCGAATCCGAGCGTGAACGCGAGGAGGCGGCCGCCCGCATAGAGGAGCTCGAATCGGAGCTTGCCGAGCTCAGGCAGGAGTCCCGACAGGTTGCTGAGCGTATCGGCACCCTCGGCATACGAGTTCCCGAAGCGCTCGAAACGATCGACAGAATCGCCTCGGCACTACAGCACCGTCGCCCCGAACGGTGGAGCTCACGACCGGCCGCGCGACCGACCGAATACCACGTGCCGCCGCGACCGGCTGAAGCGCGCGCCCCGCTACATGACATCGAGGACCGACCCCAACCGACCGAGGCAACCGCCGAGCCACCACCGGACACATTGCCTCTCCGGGAGGTTTCGGCACGTGGTGGCCGTCACGAGCCGCGCCCCGCTCCACCATACCACCGATCCGAACGGGTTCTATCGCCACGACCGACTGCCGATCAGGAGCGTCCCGGCGATCGCAACACCATTACCGAATCGGTCAACGGACGGCTCAGGGTTTACGATGACCGACGCAATCCGTGGAGCGGCGACACATTCTACCCATATGTCGAGAAACGGCTGGATCCGGAAGATCGGACGGTGGATGGGGAAGATGCCGTACGTGCACTGTTCCTGGCGGTCGACATAACCCGGCCGATCGAGCTCCCGCCATTCGACATGCGGGTGCTCCAACTCGAGATCGGTGACTCGGTTCGACGTTTCGCGATTGACGACGGCGCGGTGCAGCGCAAGGACGACTCCTCGCAGCGTCGAGAGATCGTTCGAGTACCGGCCACCGACTCCGTCCTGGCGACAATCGACTCGATTCTCAGCGGCAAGCGCGCTACACTGACGATCGAGGGCTCGTTCGAACGCAAGGAGATCCGCATAGCGGCCTCCGAGCGCCGAGCGCTGGAGGCCTTATTCGAGCTGTATCAACCCGGCGTTACGCCGTAGCCGGCGCGACGCTCTGTTCGTCGCCACACCGGAGAAGAAGCCCACACCCCGGCACAAACGCAATCGCCGGGTATGCGCGAGCGGCTGTAGTCCGCGAAGTCAGTTGGAGCTCGCTCCGCTACCGCTCGCGGCGAGTTCTCGCACCTGCTGTTTCTTCTGCCCCTGTTTAAAGGCGATCTTGCCGTTTCGCATGTGAACGATGATCCGGTCGCCTGCATTGAAGCGCCCTTTGAGCATTTCCATCGAAAGCGGGTCCTCGATCTCGCGCTGGATCGTTCGCCGCAACGGTCTCGCCCCGTACTTAATCTCATAGCCGGTATCGATGATATGCTCTTTCGCGCTCTTCTTGACCTCGAGCGTAATCTCTTTCTCGACCAGACGCTCCTGAACCTCCGCGAGCTCGATATCGAGAATCTCACGTACCTGCTGTCGACTGAGACTGTGGAAGACCACCGTCTCATCGACACGGTTTATGAACTCAGGACGGAAGAACTTCTTCAGCTCGTTCATGGCCGAGGCGCGGATCTCTTTGTACTCGAATACGCTCTCGTCGGATTGCTGGAATCCGACCTGGCCGTCACGAGTAATCTCGCGAGCACCGGCGTTACTCGTCATGATCAGAATCGTGTTGCGGAAACTGACCTTGTGACCGAGGTTGTCCTGTAGCTCACCCTCCTCCAGCACCTGCAGGAGAATATTGAATACGTCCGGGTGCGCCTTCTCGATCTCGTCGAGCAGGATCACGCTGTACGGCTTTCGCCGGATCCGCTCGGTGAGGATTCCGCCCTCTTCATAGCCGACGTAGCCCGGTGGAGCGCCGACCAGCCGCGACACGTTGTGCTTCTCCATGAAGTCACTCATGTCGATGCGCACCAACGCGTCCTCGCTTCCGAACATGAACTCCGCGAGCGTCTTCGCCAGCAGCGTCTTCCCGACGCCGGTCGGACCGAGGAACACGAAGCTTCCCATCGGTCGACTCGGACTCGAAAGCCCGGTCCTGCTGCGCCGGATCGCGCTCGCTATGACGCTGATCGCGTCGTCCTGCCCGATCACGCGTCTGTGCAGCTCCTGTTCAACGTGCAGCAGTTTCTCCTGCTCGCTCTGTGCGATGCGGGCGAGCGGTATACCGGTGATATCCGAAATTACGTACTGAATATCTTCGCTATCCACGACGTTCTGTTCGGTCTTCAACGTGACCTTCCACTCATTCCGCATCTGCTCGACCCGTGTCTTGAGCTCTCGAACCTGATCGCGAACCGCGGCGGCACGCTCATAGTTCTGGCTGTTCACGAGATTCAGCTTCTCCTGTGTGAGCCGGTCGATCTCCTTCTCGAGATCCGCGAGCTCGGTCGGCCTTACGCTGTTATGAATTCGCTTCCGGCTGCCGGCCTCATCCATGAGGTCTATCGCCTTATCGGGAAGATAGCGGTCGGTTATGTAGCGCCGACTGAGCATTGCGCTGACTTCGAGTGCGCCGGGGGTATAGCTGACGTTGTGATGCTCCTCGTACTGCCCCTTAATGCCCTGCAGGATTTGTATCGTCTCTTCGACACTCGGCTCGTCCACGAAGATTGTCTGGAAGCGTCGTTCGAGTGCCGCATCCTTCTCGACGTACTTCTTGTATTCGTTCAAAGTAGTTGCGCCGATGCACTGGATCTCGCCCCTCGAGAGGGCGGGCTTGAGCATATTCGAGGCATCGATCGCACCTTCGGCTCCGCCTGCGCCTATGATCGTATGAAGTTCGTCGATGAACAGGATAACGTTACCGGCGTTTACAATCTCCTTCATAACGCGCTTCAGGCGCTCCTCGAACTCACCACGGTACTTCGTGCCTGCGATTAACGATGCGAGATCGAGGGTAAGCACCCGCTTGTTCAGCAACACTTCGGGAGCTCCGGCTTCGACGATACGTGTCGCGAGCCCTTCCACAATCGCGGTCTTTCCGACTCCCGGCTCACCAATGAGCACGGGGTTGTTCTTCGATCGTCGAGCGAGAATCTGGACAACTCGCTCGATTTCTCGCTCACGTCCGACGACCGGATCGAGTTTCCCCTCGGAAGCATAGTGAGTCAGATCACGAGCGAACTCATCGAGCGTCGGAGTTGTTTTCTTCTGGTTGGATGACGCGCTCGCCTTGCGCTTCTGCGCCGAAGACGACGAGCGGGTCGCTCCGCTGGTCGATCCGGACGGAGAGGTGCCCGACAACTCGGCGACCACTTCGCGCAGCATATCGATGTTCACACTGTAGGATTCGAGTATGCGGGCGGTTTCACCCCCATCTTCCCGACCGCAGGCGAGGAGGAGATGCTCGGTCCCGATGTACTCATGCCCGAGAAGCCGTGCTTCCTCGGCCGAATCCTCCAGTACCTTCTTTCCTCGAGGCGACGGTGGCACATCGCCGAGGATGAACCCACTCTTCTTGCGCGGAATAGACTTCTCGAGCTCGATCTGCATCTTGGCGGGGTCGATCATGCACTTCTGAAGAGCCTGAAAGCCGAGCCCGCCCCCCTCTTTAAGTAGAGCGAGCACGATATGCTCGGGGAGTAGCTGATCGGAATGGAAGCGCTTCGCCTCGTCCTGCGCAAGTATGGTCAGCACCTTCTGTGCTCGTTGTGTCAGTCCCTTGAACATAGGGTTCGTTTCCTCCCAGCGATTCCAGTCATTACTACCGGCCGCGTTGCTTCAATCTCCCGCCAAGGATCTGCCGCACGAGATCCGCACGCTCAGCGTCCACGTCGACATCATTCTCGTGCCCCGCCACACGTTCTAATATATGGCATTTCTGGACCTGGAACAATAAAGCCGTAACCTTCGGGAGCGCTACATCTTCGATCATTCCGGACGATACCCCGAATCGAATCTCGAGCAGGCCGGTCAAAGCCGCCTCCGCGCTTAAAGCATTCGCTTCGGTCAGCATTTCCCATGCCCGGCGAAACCTCTCTCGGGTCCGCGCGGTACGGCCCTGGAGTAGTTGTGTCCGCGCGGCTCTCTCCAAGAGTAATAACTCTCCGACCGCTCCTTCAAGCTCTCGAATCAACGCTTCCTCACTTTTTCCGAGCGACTCCTTATTCGATATCTGATAGACATGCCCGAGACTCTCGGATTGACTCGAGAGGAACCCTTTCACGCGAAATCGATCGAACAGCAGCTCTCCGAACACCCGCTGGATCGCATCCATAGCCGCGAGACCGGGCAAGTGCATGAGCACGCTGGCCCGCAGACCGGTTCCACAGTTGTCGACGTCGACTGTGAGGTATCCGAACTCCATGTTGACGGCGAATCGCAGTTCATTCTCCAGCGGCGCTTCGACTTCCTTCGCATCGGCAAATGCGGATTGCAGATCGAAACCGCTCCGCAGTCCGGTCAGGTGGAAGTGGTCGTGCGTGTTCACGCTCAGCAGCGCCTGTTCGTCGGCGCGGGCAATCAGAAGAAAAGGGCGAGCGAGTGCGTCGTTGGACGCGAGAAGATTGCGCTCACGAAGGAGATGACGCTGCTGCGCGGCCAGCATATCCATATCAACGGTGTACCAGGCCGGATACGGAAAATACTGCTCAAGAACCGGAGTAACGATGCTCTCAAACTCCGCCTGCTCTTCATCGCTCATCTTGCCGGGGAATGCTGAGTCGGCAAGATTTCTTGCCAGGCGGACCCGAGAAGAGAGTACGACATCGTGTTCAGGTCCCGGCTTGCTGAACCATCCCCCTTCCCAGTCGAATGCGGGAAGCGGCGCGTTCATATCTCAGCTTCGCTGGCGGTTTGATCCATGCGAGCGAGTCGATCGCGGATACGGGCGGCGGTCTCGAAGTCCTCGTCGGCCACGGCCGATCTCAGCTCGTTCTTCAAGTTCTCACGATCGACAATCAGCGTGCGGAAGGTCTGCAACGAGCGCGGAAGTCGCCCCTGGTGCTGTGTGACTTTCCCCGAGCAGCCGATCAGGCGAGCTACACTTACCGCGAACGCCGAATAACACTCCGGACATCCCACCTGTCTCGACCGGCGTACTTCGATGCTCGTCGTGCCACAGCGGGCGCATTCCTCCGCCTCCCGGCTACGACGGTCGACCGCCCGGCCGGACAACAGCGTGGAATACAGCTCGTTGATATTGGCTTCTCGACGCGGTTCCGGGTGAATCCCACGCTCGCGGGCACACACTTCACAGAGGTGCACTACGTGATGCTTACCGCCTGCGGTATGTCGGATCTCGATTACACCTTCACTCACGCCGCAGCCCATACAAACCATGCGTTCAAGGATACCAGACCGATTGCACTTTTTCAGCCTGTAGTGAGTAGTTGCACGAGAAATCGATTTCGATTACTCGGCGAACTGCGGCTCCCGATCGAGGTTCGCAGCGCTGATCTCACCGGCAAACACCGCGTCGAGTCGGACATCGATACTCCGTGCCGGTCGACCTTCGAACTCGAAATAGCTGTTGAACGGTCTCGCCAGGCGCGGTGATACATCGTCAAGCATCGACTGCGATACAGCGATACCACCCGGCTTCGCGGCTTTCTTTTCCAGGTGAGCGGCGAAGTTGATTACATCGGATACTATCGCACCGGTATCGCTGGCGTACCGAACCGTTCCTGAATCGATCCCGATCCGGAACTGGATCTCATCGTCTATCGGCAGGTCGGGTCTCGTGTTGAAAACCGGCATCGAAAGCTGAAAGTCGAGAGCAAAGCGGATGGCACGGCTCTCATGCTCTTTGAAGGCGAGCGCGATGATTCCGCCATCGCCGTTCCAGCTCCAGATCCGTGCGTTGTGTGTCCTCAGCTTTTCCTTTATGAACTGTCTGAACAGAAAATAGACCTTTCGCATTCTCCGGAGACCGTGTTTTCGCACAAGCTCCGAACTGCCTGCCAGATCCACGCTACAGATACTCGTCGGATACTCGCGGCCTTCCCGCAACGATCCCCAATTCGGCATCTCCACCGGATCGTCTTTCTGCCGAATGAGTCGCCTCCGCTCGAAATCGTAGACGAGACCTCCCCGTGTCAATCCTTCGAGAAACGGTTCGATACCATCGACGTATACCGGTCTCCCGAGGAGTTTCGATCCATCGGTTTCAACAAGCAGCTGGATGAGCGCGCGTACATGCTCGTTCTTCCGGCAGTGAGCGACCAGGCATTCCGCCGCTGAGCGCGGGGGCATGGTGATGTGACGCTCGGCATTGAGTAAGCGATAAACGTCAAATTCTCCGAGCACGAGCCTTCCGAGCTCGTCGATCTGCTCCGATTTGAAGCTTCGCGCCAGCAGCTCTATAAGGTCCTTCTTAAGCGCTACATCCAACATGGCTATACTCTACATTATGTGGGACACGCGCGTCGCCGTCCAGCCCCCGTTCCGGCGGTCACCGCAGTGATTCCTCACCGTCGGTACAGTCGCTTCCCTCGACGATCTCCTCGAGGCGTCGCACTATATCGACGAGGGCGAGTGTATCCAGCGCACAGTACTTGCTCAACGCCTCCGCAACCTTCTCCCGACGAGGAGAAGCGGCAACACCGCGATAGTCGTAGTACCACGTGAGACTCGCTTCCCGCCCGTCTGCGATTTCGAGATGATCGTAGTCGGCCCCGGTCACAGCGGGCAGCACCGCCTTTAAGCCGGTTCGACCCTGCTGTGCCGGTTCATAGAGCATGAAGCGAACGAACGGTTCCTGAATATCGACGAGCCGATCGGCGGCGTTTCGCAACTCGACGGAGAACCGTTCACTCCGCCGGGCGAGGAGATGCAGAATGCGGCGTTCGAACGAGGCGGAGAACGCCAACACGCTGTCCGCCCCGTTCAGGGCGTGTACGAGTGCTTCCGTGAGCTCAGGAGTCGAATCGCGGAGCTCCGACAGATCGTCGGCGATAAACCCCCGGTGCGAAACAGGAGTGTTCGGCGCTTCCTGCCGATGGACAGAGAACTGCACCGGCACATGCTCCCAAGGGCGAACTCCTTCGACCGGCGGTACAGCCGCGCTCACTGTCTCGAAATCGAGAAAGACACGCGGAAACCGACACCGTGCGACGAATTGCCGGAGCGCATCGCAGTCGACATGGCGTCGGTGCTCGCGCACTGCCTGCACCTGGAGTTTCTGTCTGCGCCCCGGAAGACGTGACAGGGGCACACTGGGGAGATCGGTAAACCCCTCGCCCTCGAGCTCCCTGATCAGTCCGTGACCGAGAAAGAGAGTGTGTATTCCGATATCGATACCGCTCGTTTGCGCACGCGAGTCGCGCGGCATCTTCTCATCCTCCCCACGGAGCCTCGAGCATACCGGGCAGCGGTCGCGACGACCGCACGGCTCGGGAGGATCTTGCAGCTCGAGCAATTCGATCAGACGCGCGATGCGATTGCGAACCGGCTTCATCCCGCCGCTGACCTGTTTCCGGCACTCTTCCTCTACAAGTAACTGCGCCGGATCGAGTGATTCGCCGCGTACGTAGCTCTTCGCCAGGCGGACTACCGCGCCTCCGCGAGCGTTGTAACCGGCTTCCCGTAGAATCACCGTCTGAAACCGGAGCAGCTCCAGTGACTTCGGTTTCACCCCAGTGTACGGCTGCACGACGATCGGGCGGACCGATTCGTCCGGCCGGCGTTCGAGCATATCGACAACAGCCACGCACGCGAGCGCTTGGACCCTCACATTGAAGGAACAGTCGGTTCTTGAGGCGTAATGCTGCTGTGCAATCCGGCGAA
>SLAN01000180.1 GCA_007126865.1 Spirochaetales bacterium
CGCAGCTCTACGTCGGGTTTCACGGCTCACCGGTCGAGCGCCCGGCGAAAGTGCTCTCCGGATTCTCGCGCGAGCACCTCGCGCCCGGTGAACGGCGTACCGTCCGCTTTGAGGTGCCGCTTTCCCGCCTCGGCTACTTCGATGCCGGCCGCGGAGAGTTCACCGACGGCCCGGAGTGCGAGGCCCTCACGGTGTTCCTCGGCAACAGCAGCGCGCCGGAGGAGTTACAGCAACTACGAGTCACATACGGATAGTTCAGTTGCTATAAACGATCGGACGGCCACACACATAGCTCGATGAGCCATGCCTTCAGCCGGCCCCGGAGACCTGCCACACACTGCGCGGCGCGATCAGCCGGTACTCACGAGACGAGCCCTTCTGTTACCGCGTACCGCACGAGGTCGGCGGTCGTTTCCAAACCAGTCTTCTCGAGGATTCTCGCGCGGTAGGTGCTGACCGTCTTGGGACTCAGAGTGAGCTCTGTGGCAATCTCCTTCAGCGTCTTTCCGGCGCCGATCATGCACAGAACCTGATACTCCCGGTCGGAAAGCTGTGCAAGCGCCGAACGATCGGGACATCCGTTGGCAACGGCGCTCGCCAACTGCTCGGCTACCGTGCTGGTCACGAATCGCTGCCCGCTCGCAATCGTTCGAACGGCGGTAACAATCTCCGGACTCAGAGTCTCCTTTGTCAGGTAGCCCGCCGCACCGGCTCGTATGGTACGAACGGCGTACTGCTTCGCCGGATGCATGCTCAGCACCAGTATCGGTAGGTCGGGTTTTCGCTGTGTCAATTCCTTGACGATCTCGATCCCGCCCGGGCCGGGCATCGAGATATCGAGAATGACCACGTCGAATGTCCCGTGAATCGCCATGTCGAGCGCCTCGCTGCCGTCGCCGGTCTCGCCGTCCACGGAAATATCGGTGGTGTCCTCGAGGCTTTTGTGAATACCCTGTCGCACCACCTCATGATCGTCGGCGATAAGTACGCTAATCTTCTTCATCGACACCCTCCATAACGTCCAGCGGAAGCCTTACGTGAACTGTCGTCCCCTCGCCGGGAACACCCCGGACATATGCCATGCCGTTCATATTGCGCGCCCGTTCGCGAATACCGACCAATCCGTGCGACGAACGCCTGTTCGCAGTTTCGCGATCGATTCCCCGCCCGTTGTCGGCGACAATCAACTCGACACTTTCGTCCGTTGCCCGTAAGGTCACACGCACCGCCGTTGCCTGGGCATGCCGGGCCACGTTCGTAAGTGCCTCCTGCAATATGCGAAAGAGCGCGATAGCGCATTGTGATTCGACCGTCAGGTCCAACGGAAAGACGTCCACTCGCACCTCGATGCCGGTACGCTCGGTGAACTCCTCCGCCTGCCACTCTACGGCCGCCGCCAGCCCCAGATCGTCGAGGATGCCGGGCCTCAACTCCGACGCAACTCGCCGGACGGTGGCGATCGCCTCGTCGACATACCGGACAACGCGCAGGAGATCCTCCCGCGTCTCCGGTTCCCGGGCGAGCCGCTCGCATATGCGAACTACATCCATTTTCAGCGCGGTCAGCGTATGCCCCAGCTCATCGTGCAGCTCGCGCGCGATCCGCTGGCGCTCCTGCTCCCGTTCGCTCTCGAGCCGTCGGTTGAGCAGTCGAAGCACCTCGACGGCCGCACTCTCCCCTCGAGCGGACTCACCCGTCCGCACACGAGGCACGAACGCTATCCCCAAAGACGAACCGCCTTCTGTAGGTAGCACCGAGACCGCCGCATCTACGGTAACTCGGCTACCGCCGGCAACGATAATTCGCCCCGAAAGGACATGCTCGAGCCAATCGGTCTCGCCGGTGTGAAGCGCGTCTCTCAACGTCTCTTTGACCGCCTCCCTCCGCGCTTCTTCGCGCGGAGGGCAGAGAAGGGCAAACCCATCCCAAAGGAACTCGTTCTCTATCTCATCGGGTCGAAGTCCGGTCATCCGGCTGAGAGAGCCGTTCCACGCGGCGATCCGGCCACCGGCGTCAACCAGGCACGACGGATACTCGCTTTTTCGCACCAGCGATATCAGCGACTCGTAATCGAAGGCATTCCCTTGTTCTGATGGGTCGACCTCTCTGACCGGCAGACCAAACAGCATCTCCGCCGACCATGGTATATCCGTAGACACGTTACTCCTTCCGCGTTCCCTTTCAACCCGCTGAAGATGAGCCGCATCTTGAGACTCGCGGAAAACGAAGCTGCCGAACCGGCGACACCTCGTACGCCGATCTCCGGTTCGTAACACAACTGGGACTGCGTCACTAACTCGTTTCGATTATACGCTGTACGCGAAGCAGTGAACCAGAAGGACCCGGGCACCCATCGAACGAAACTTGTCAATTAATCTCCAATAGGCTTTACTAACTCCAATCCTCTCACGTGTTGCTACGACGATGACGCGTCGGCGGGGAGCTTCGACTCTTCAGCGTTTCGGAGTGAGTGTGCCGCTTCATCGGTTATCAGGCGCTCGGCACGCAGGAGTACCGTGAAACTATCTCCGGTCTTTGCGATTCCGTCGATCAGCTCGGCGGCGATCCGCGAGCCGAGCCGTGGCGCGGCGTCGATCTCGGCCTCATCAATCTCGATGACGCCCTCGACCGCATCGACGATAAGCCCGGCTATCTCACCTTCGCCCGATTGGACCTCTGCTACTATAATACCGCTTTCCACCGACGGTTCTCCTGCGGGCAAGCCGAGCCGA
>SLAN01000202.1 GCA_007126865.1 Spirochaetales bacterium
ATAAGCGATATTCGCTCAAAGCGATGAAGTTGGGCGGCGGGAATGTCGGCGGGCTGCACACGCCCGCTTTCGAGAAGCTCGGCGCGCATGACCCCGTGCAGTAGCGGGCGTCTCGGGGTCAGCCACTGCCGCCCGTCGTCGGCAACGAGATTCGCGTAGAGGCAGTCGGTAAGCAGACCGTCGCGCGCGAAGATGACCACCGAACGCGGGCCGACGGTCGCCTGCAGCTCGTTCAAAGCCGCCCGATCGGCAAGCTTGTGCCGGTAAGAGAGCTCGCCGGCTTCGACGACGAGCGCCGACAGCGGGCGCGGTAGCGAATAGCGCTGCGCTTCCGCCTCGAAGATCTCCTCGCGGTAAACCAGTCGGAGCTTGTAACGCCCCGGATCCGGCAGAATCCGCTCCTCGAGCACCCGGTCGACCGCACCGCGTAGCTCGCCCCACGACGGAGCGCTGAAGCCGAGCTCGTGCGCACTTCGCAGCATACGCTCGTGGTGTCGCTCGAGGCGCCACGCCCGGCCGTGCTCCACACGTATTGTTTCAAGCAGCATCGGGGCGTCTCCACGGTATCGCCACCTTGTCGATGAGCTCGCGGTACTCACGCTCGCACTCGCTGTAAATCGTAATACCGCCGCCGCTTCGAAAGCGGTATCCGCCGGGGCACGACTCGATATAGCGGATCATGACCGCCGATTCGACGCGCATCCCGTCGAAGACCCCGAAGACGCCGGTGTAGAAGCCGCGGGCATCGAGCTCCGCCTCGGCAATGATGCGGCACGTGCTCTCCTTCGGCGCACCGGTGATCGAGCCGGCCGGCAGCATCTGCTCGAATATTTCGCCGAGCCTGCCGCGCCACTCGTCGTCGAGCGTTCCTTCGATTTCGCTCGAAACGGCGAAGAGTGTCCGTTCGGGAAAGCGCAACCGGTCGACGTACCGAAAACGGGGAACGCGAACTTCGGCGGCGACACGACCGATATCGTTTCGCAGCAGATCGACGACGGTCGCGTGTTCGGCGGTCTCCTTCTCATCGGCGAGAAGTGCGTCGTAGGCGAGGATCTCCTTCGCCGCGTGCCCGAGTCCCGGCCGCCACGGTGCGGTCTCGCGCGTTCCTTTCATCGGATAGGTGGAGATGGTCGAGCCGGAGATCGTAACGAAAGCCTCCGGCGAGAATACGACGAACCGCTCGCCGACCTTCAGCCGGTACGGGGCGTACGCCTGCTCGAACACCGCGTCGAGGTCGCCGTCGAGGGTAATGCCGCTGGGAAAGGTGAGGTTCGCAAGGTAGCTGTCGCCGGCACGCTGCGCCTCCTGCACGATCTCGAACCCTCGCCGGTAGCGTTCCACGGAGACCGGTTCGACCGTGCTTATGCGTACCGGCCGGGCGGTCTCTTCATCCGCACGCACCGAAACCGACGGTGTGACAAAGCGAATTTCCGTGGGAAGCTCGGAAAGCGGGTGGATCACCGGCTCCTCGAGGTCGTAGTCGAATGCGAAAAAGAACGGCGTGCGGTGGGCGCCGAGACGGTTCATTGTGTCGAACGCATCGCGGCAGCGGTGCCTATTCACCGTGGTATTCGATGAGCGTATGGATATCGATTCCGTCGAGCAGTCCGGCGTAGTTGAGAAAGGGCAGCCCGATAACCGCGAAGATCTCCTCGACGGTGCTGCCGCTTTCGCGGATCATGTCGGCGGCGGCGCGGAGCGTTCCGCCGGTTGCGATCAGGTCGTCGACGAGCAGAAGCCGCCGGGGGGTGGCGAGATCGGCGCGGTGCATCTCCACCACATCGGTTCCGTACTCCAGCTCGAACTCGCGCGAGATCGTTTCACCGGGAAGCTTCCCCTTCTTGCGAACGAGCAGCAGCGGCAGCTTGAGCTCCCGGGCGAGCGGTGCGGCGAAGAGAAAGCCGCGCGCATCGATGGCGGCGATCCCCTCGATACCCCGCCCGCGGTAGCGCTCGATCATCGCATCGACACAGTAGCCGAACGCCTCCGGGCTCATCAGTACGCTCGTAATGTCGTAGAACAGAATGCCCGGCTTCGGGAAGTCGGGCACCTTCCGGATATGTGCGTCAAGGTCGAAGTCAGCCATAAATGCTCCGCAGTAAGGTATCCGCAGGCGCCGCGAGTGTCAAAGCCGGCACCGGTCGGGCGAACGCAACGGCCCACGGCCCGCGGAGGTCGCGCGGGCACAATCACGCGCCCTTGATCTTTGCCCTCGCCGCATCTACGATTTGCCCCACTGAAGGACGAAAACGAATGACTACGGTACTGCCGATCGCCAGCGGAAAAGGCGGCGTCGGAAAGAGCTTATTCTGCGCCAATCTCGGGGTCACCCTCGCTCGGGAGGGAAAAACCGTACTGCTTGTCGATCTCGATCTCGGCGGCTCAAATCTTCATACCTGTCTCGGTCTATCCGGAAACAACCGTGGAATCGGCCACTTTATCCATCGTCGCGTCGACCGGCTCGAGGACCTCGTCATCGATACCGGCCGACAGAAACTGTTCATGATCCCGGGAGATTCGCTGCTTCCGGCTACCGCCAATCTCCCCTACTTCCGGAAGGTGAAGCTGCTGCGCGAGCTGCAGGCACTCGTAGCCGACTACATCATTCTCGATCTCGGCGCCGGCTCGAGCTTCAATACCGTCGACTTTTTTCTCGCCGCCGCCGGTGGAGCGCTCGTGTGCACGCCGGAAACAACATCAATCCTGAACGCGTACAGCTTCCTG
>SLAN01000328.1 GCA_007126865.1 Spirochaetales bacterium
AGACCGAACCGAACAGTCAGAAGGAACGGATTGATCCCGGGTATGATCGAGAAGAGTGTCGCACGGCCCACGAGCAGGCTGATAAGCGCGCTCGCTATCATTCCGATAAGAAATGCAAGCAAGCCCAGGCGAATGACCGTACCAAGCTTCTTCAGTTCGTACGGCTGACCGGTCTGCTCTTCCATTTACCGCTCCGCTTCTCCCGGTTGGGAGTTCGCCCGGATACAAAAAACGGCCCTCTCGAGGGCCGTCTCAGGTGCAAGCTCCCCCGGCTGGACTCGAACCAGCGGCCCATTGGTTAACAGCCAATTGCTCTACCAGCTGAGCTACAGGGGAATACAGATACACGCGGAATCTACTCGACACCGAAACCACGTGTCAAGAGCCGCCCCGGCCGTCCCGGCATTACAGAGCCCTGCATAACCGCATCCCTTCTATTCCGGGTGTGAAGCGAGGTAGCTCAAAAGAAGCCCGCGTTCGTCGCCGTCGAGTTTATCGAACGACAGGTGCAGCTCCCGGGACACCGCGGAGATCCGGCAGGAGCAGCGGACAATCTCATCGCCGATGCGCAGCAGACAGCCCTCGAGCGTCATCGCGACACTCAAACCGTGGAGCAACTCGGTGCGAAAGGGGCGGAACCGCAATCCGCCCCCCGATATATCGCCGACGACGCCGGTAACCAGTGTGGCGTTCGACGGATGAACGAACAGGAACCCGATTCTTTCCTGGGGACTGGGAGAGATGCGACTACGGTGCTTTGAGGAGTGAGAGCGTCTGAGACGGCGCAACATCGCCTCGACTCGGTCGACGTCGCTCTCGCGGTCGAGGTCCTCGTGCAGCACAAGCGTTGCACCGGACGGTCTATTTCCGGGCTCGCCCTCGGCTGTCATCGGGCCGGCGGTGAGCACGACAAATGCCGCATTTGCGAGCGTCTCAGCGTTGCGGATGCGATCGGCGAAGCGTTGACCGTAGCCGGGGAAGTCCCGGTCGGAAAGGAATACAGCGTCCGGCTCTATCTCCTCGAGGTTGTCGAGTGCCTTCTCGCCACTCCGGTATCGCACGATCTCGGCGTCTTCGGTTATGGCGATGCGTTCAATCGAGCGGCGGATTTCGTCACGAACGGTAACGATCAGAAGCTTCACTATTCGGCACCTAGATTTTCGACGCTATAGTCGTAGATAATCCATATATCGTCGCGACGCTGGAGTCGATACGTGTACTCGCGCACCTCGGTGAATTGCGGGAACTCGAAGCGCTGTATCGTTTCGACGGTTGCCTCGGTTTGAGTGTACCGGGTTTCCCGGATTTCGAAGGTGTCGGGGCGCGTGACGATATCCTCGTCGATCACATCCGACCGCAGGTGCTCGCGGAAGCGTTCGATCTCTTCGCGCCGCTCCTCCTCGGAGAGGGCCCGATACCGACGTTCACGGGCCGGGTCGATCTTCAGTAGACTCTCGAGGTCCATGTACAGAAAGAAGCGATTCCAGTTCTCTCGTTGGCGTGCTTCGATGGTTCCGTGAACAACCTCGTCCGGCGGAATGCGTTCCCGTCGCAGGATCTCTCGCGTCTCCTCGTCAATTCGGGCTGCAACTTCGGGCACCCCTGCCGGTGAAGGGCGTACCGAGAACGTCAGACGATTGGTGGTGACGGCGCGACTATCGGCGCGCGAATAGAGCTCCGGATAGAACCTCCCTGTCATTACGTAGGTGCCCGGACCGGGGATCTCCACGAATCGGTCGAGTGGCTCGGTGAACCTGTACTCCTCGCCGGGTTCGATGGTAACCTCCCGGTAAAAGATTGCTTGATCGGCGGCGCGGCGTGTGGTAAATTCCCTCGACCGTTCGACAGGTCGATTGGCGAGCGTTCGCACGTCGAAATCGACCGAAAAGAGGCGCCGGTCGGCAAGCTTGAACCTGTACGGTTCCGCCGTATCGTTGGTTATTGTGACCCGTACCCGTATTTCCGAGTCAGGATAGAATATCTGTCGATCGGCCAACCCTATCGACACTTCGACAGCAGGTGCCGCTGCGGCTGCGACGACGGCAACGAGAATACTGACGAAAAATAGTTTACTGGATCGCTTCACATGTCCGCTCCCATCGATCTCACTTCAATTTTCGGTCGACAGCCATGATTACCTTATTCGGACAGCAACTTTCCGACTCACTCCAATCGTATCAACCGTTCAAGGAGCTTGTCGCGCGGGTAAAGGCCGGAGAGTGGCCGATCGATGTGAAGTCGGCCGCGATCGGGCTTCAGCCGTTCCTCATCTCCAATCTCTACGCCCGCACCGATCATCCCTTTCTCGTGATAACACCGACCGAGCAGGAGGCGAGCGTACTTTGTGACGATCTCGCGAGAATCGGCCACTCTCCGGCGCTCTTCGAACACTGGAACACGGTGCCGTATCAGCCGGCTCCCGAGAACGCGACCGCGTTCGGTCGTCGCAGTCGCCTCCTCGATGAGTTGGTGGCCGGTCAGCACGACATCGTTGTCTCCGGGCTCCGCGCGGCTCGCACCATGCTGCCGCCACCGTCGCGATTCCGGGGGTGGAGGAGCACATTTCACGTCGGAGACGATCTCGATCCGGCTGCGATCGCGCGCACCCTCGCGGATCTCGGCTACCGCCGCGTTCCCACCGCGACGGTTCGCGGGGAGTTTTCTCTTCGCGGCGAGGTGCTGGACATCATGCCTCCGGCGGGCGAGGAAGGTGTGCGAATGGTGTTCGGGTTTGATGGGATCGAGACAATTCGCACCTTCGATGCGGGAACGCAGACAACGCTGGAGAGTATCGATTCGGCGGATATCTATCCGACTCGCGAAATCGTCTGGGACAATCAGTCGCTGGAAACACTCCGCCGGCGTGGAAGCGAGCTGACCGAACTCTCGGCGGCGATCGATGAGGTGGTAGACGACCTCGATGAACGCGGTGGTCGCGAGGACGAGTACATCTACTATCCGCTTGCAGTAGATGAGCCGGTATCGATTCTCGACTTCATGCCTGACGATACGATTACTCTCCTGACCGATCTCGAGCGGCTCCGGAGCACCAATCATGCACTCGACGAAGAGCTGGAGAAACTGTACCGCCAGGAGAAAATCGGGCGGCCGGTACCTCGACCGTCGCACCAGCTGTTGGAATTCGAGCGCTTCGATAACGACAGCGGACATACGATTCGTCTCGTCGCACTCGACGATACCGTTTCGACCGAGCCCATCCGGATCGACAGTGAACCGCCTCGCAGTTTCTTCGGAAATATCGATTTCCTGAAGGAGGAGATCAACTCACACGCAGCGGCCGGCTACGCGATCTACGTCTTCGCCGACAGCGAACAGCAGGCGAATCGGATCGCACATCTGCTTCGCGATCTGCCGGTCGAGGTCATCGCCGATTCGATAAGCAGCGGATTTTCTCTTCCGCAGCTGAAACTCCTGGCAATCGAGGAACAGGAGATATTCGGTCGACGACGGCGAGCCCCGAAATCGGTCCGCACGGCGGCCGGCGACCGGCTCGAGAGTTTCGTGGAGCTGAATCCGGGCGATTACGTGGTGCATGTGAACTACGGAATCGGACGGTTTCGGGGAATCGAACGGATGAGCGCCGGTGGGAACGAGCGCGATTACATCCATATCGAGTTCGGAGGCGAGGAGTTCGTCTACATCCCGATCGAGCAGGTGAACCTCGTCCAGCGATATATCGGTAGTGGTGACTCGCCACCACGTCTCGATCGGATCGGCGGCAAGAGTTGGCAGAATCGCACCGATCGAGTGCGTAAGAGTGTTGAGGACCTCGCCGAACGCCTTATAACGCTGTACGGGCGCAGGAAAAAGGCGCGCGGGTTCGCCTTCCCCGAAGATACCGACTGGCAGCTTTCGTTCGAGGCCTCCTTCCCGTACGAGGAAACGGCCGATCAGCTTCGATGCATCGAAGATGTGAAATCGGACATGCAGGATCCGAAGCCGATGGACCGTCTGATTTGCGGCGATGTCGGCTACGGGAAGACCGAGATTGCCTTTCGTGCCGCCTTTAAGGCGATCACGCACGGCAAGCAGGTCGCGTTCCTCGCTCCGACGACGATTCTCGTTGAACAACACTACGAGACGGCGCTCGAGCGGATGAACGGCTATCCGATCCGTATTGCCATGCTCAGCCGCTTCATCTCGAAAGCCGAGCAGAAGAAGGTGCTCGCTGATGTCGCCGCTGGAAAGATCGACATGGTGGTCGGCACGCACCGGGTCATTCAGCGCGATGTCAAGTTTCGCGATCTCGGTCTGCTCGTCGTGGACGAGGAACAGCGCTTCGGAGTGAAGGACAAGGAGCGGCTAAAGGAGCTGCGGGCGAACATCGATTGCTTGACGCTGACGGCGACCCCTATTCCTCGGACGCTGCACATGAGTCTGCTCAAGATTCGGGATATGTCGGTTCTGCGAACGCCTCCTCACAATCGTCTTCCGATCGAGACGCACATATCCGAGTTCGATGAGGATACTCTCGGTCGTGCGATCCGGCGGGAGGTGGAGCGCGGAGGGCAAGTGTATTTTCTGCATAACCGGGTCGAGACACTCGAGCGATTCGAGCAGTATGTCCGCGATCTCGTCCCCGAGGTCATCGTCGAGAGCGCTCATGGTAAAATGAGTGGACGAGAGCTCGAGGATGTCATGCACCGGTTTATTCACGGAGCGTTTCAGGTGTTGGTGGCGACCACGATCATCGAAAACGGACTCGATATCCCGAACGTGAATACGATCGTAATCGATCGTGCGGATATGTACGGAATCAGTCAGCTCTACCAGTTACGCGGACGCGTGGGACGAAGCGATCGCCTGGCGTATGCGTATCTGTTCTATCCGGAGTCGCGAGCTCTGAGCGAGGTAGCGATGAAACGGCTGCAGGTCATATCCGACTATACCGAGCTCGGCAGCGGTTTCAAGGTTGCTCTGAAGGATCTCGAGGTACGCGGAGCGGGGAACCTGCTCGGGCGGCAGCAGAGCGGCGATATCCTGAGTGTCGGATTCGACATGTATCTTCGATTGCTCGACGAGGCGGTGCGGCGACTGTCCGAGGATGAGTACGAAGAGGAAGCCGATGTGTTGCTCGACCTCGAGTACACCGGCTTCATACCGGACAGCTACGTGAGCGAGCCGTCGGACAAAATGGAGGTTTACAAGAAAATTGCCGGCGTGAGCGACGAAGGTGAGCTCGAATCGGTGCACGCAGAACTCAGCGACCGGTTTGGGCCACTTCCCGAAGAGGTCCAGAGTCTGTTAAGTCTTGCGGAAATCCGGATCCTGTGCAAACGTTTACACGTAGCGAGTCTTCGTGAACGGCAAGGCAGACTCGAAGTCGAGTTCGCGAAGGTCGCGAAAATTTCGCCCGACCGCGTGTTGCGGGCGATCGAGGATACCGCCGGCGCCGTGCGGCTCGACCCCGAACGGCCGAACGTTTTGATCGTCAACACCGAGGGTATCGGACTGAAAGAGAAGAGTGAATATATACGCAGTCGCCTCAGCGCGCTTGTCGCATAGGTGGAATCGAGGACCATGAGGAAAGACAATATCGATCTGATCTGTTCGGTTGCCGAATTGTCGGGTCTATTCGAGAAGCGAAGCAATGTAGGCGGGTTCCTCCAGGACGTGGTCGAGCTCGTCGCAGCTCACATGCATAGCGACGTCTGTTCAATCTATCTATATGACGAGCGTCGCGACGACCTCGTTCTGCGTGCAACCCGGGGACTGAACCAGGAGTCGGTCGACTCTGTACGGCTCTCTCTCGGAGAAGGATTGACCGGCCTCTCTCTGAAGCAGCTGCGCCCGATTCGTGACGGCAACGTGACCGAGAACCCCGACTTCAAGCAGATACCGCAGATCAACGAAGAGGGGTACAACAGTTTCCTCGCGGTTCCTATCCGGCGTGGATTGACACGCATCGGCGTGATCAGTCTCCAGCACAAGAAGGCGAGCTACTTCGGCGAGCACGATATGAAGGCGCTGCGCGCCATAGCGAGTCAGCTCGCCGCCACGTTGGAGAATGCCTCCCTTCTCATGGATATTCACGAGGAGCATGGCGAAGGCGTAGTTGTCACCGGCGACGGCCCCGACGGGGTGATCACCGGGATAAGTGCCGGTACCGGTATCGGGATCGGGAAGGCCGTTCACCTCGACTCGGCCGACGCGCTCGCCTCGCCACAGCTTGCTCGCCTGCCTACGGTAGAAGAAGAAGTCGAACGCTTCAAACGCGCCATCGAAGCCACCCGAAGTCAGCTCGAGCAGTTACAGATCGAAACCGAGCGAAGTTTCAGTGACGTCGCCAGCCTGATTTTCTCGTCCCATCTTCTCATGCTGCGAGACGAGGAGTTCTCCGGTCAGATGCTCGACTCGGTGCGCGACGGAGTAAATCCGGGCGAAGCGGTGCAGATGGTTGTGGGGCGGTACGTGAAGCTTTTCAGTGGAATGAACAACCCGCGGCTGCAGGAGAAGGTACAGGATGTAAAGGATCTCGGACATCGTATTCTGCGGAACCTCGGGGAGGCGAGGAGCGAGCACGGCGATTACTCCGGTCAGGTGGTAATAGCCGGAGAGCTCTATCCGAGCGAGCTCGTCAAGCTGGCCGCCCAGCACGTGGAGGGCATCGTCATCGGGGGGACAACGGTAACGAGCCATATCTCGATTCTCGCACGCAGCCTCGACATTCCGGTCGTGTTTACCCGGAGCGAGAAGATCCTCCTGGTGCCGGAGAACACCGACCTCATCGTAGACGGCCCGAGTGGAACAATCTACATCGAGCCGGACAGGACAACACAGAAGAAATACGAGAAAGAACGGGCGAGCGACCGGCGCCGGCTCAATCGTGACACAGGTGTGCCCCGCGAGTGCCGGTCCGCGTGTGGCGAGCGGGTCCGTATTATGGCGAACGTGAATCTCATCAACGATATTCGCTTCGCGAAACGCAACCGCGCGGAAGGGGTAGGGCTGTATCGCAGCGAGTTCCCGTTTATCGTTCGGAACGACTTCCCGAGCGAGGAAGAGCAGCATGCCATCTACCGTAAGATTATCGAGCAGATGGAGGGGCAGGAGATCGTTCTCCGCACCCTCGATATCGGCGGCGACAAGCTTGTCGCCCGCGATGGAGGCGGCGCTCACGAAGCGAACCCGTTTCTCGGCCAACGGGGGATCCGATTCTCACTCGCGAACCCCGATATCTTCTCCGACCAGTTGCGCGCCATGCTTCGCGCCGGAGCGGGGGCCGATCTGTCGATCATGTTCCCGATGATATCCGGGGTCGACGAGTTCATGCGCGCGAGGGAGCACCTGAAAGAGTGCGTGGAGTCACTGAGAACCGAAGGCATTCCTTTCAATGAGAATCCGAGTGTCGGAGCGATGATCGAGCTCCCCTCCGCCATTGATATAGCCGGCGATCTCGATCGACATGCCGACTTTCTATGCGTCGGGACAAACGATCTCATCATGTATCTGCTCGGCGTCGACCGCACGAACGACCGCGTAAGCAACCTGTACGTGAGCCATCACCCCGCAGTGCTTCGCAGCATCGCTCGGCTCGTCGAACACGTGCACGATCCGGCCAACAGACTGTCGATATGCGGGGAGGCTGCCGGTGATCCGCACATGGTTCCGTTCTTTCTCGGTCTCGGGATACGACGGCTGAGTGTCGAACCGCGACGTATCCCGTCGCTGAAATCGCTCATCGGGTCGACCGAGCTCTCGCGTGCAGCGGAGATCGCCGGTGAAATGCTGTCCATTTCGTCCGCCGAAGAATTGCGGGAGTATCTCTCCGTTCGTGCGTCATGAGTGAGCGGAGTAGTCAGCGGCCGTGCCGGCCAAACGTGCGCAGCTTCGTCATGCGCCGGGCGAGAATGAACAAGCTGCACCGGAGCGCGATTGAGCGGCTCTCTCCGGTCTACGTGATCGAACCACATTCCGGGCGAAGGGGATCGCTGTTCGATGCCTTCGACGGCGTCGACTGTCGGAAACGGATTTTCGAGATCGGTTTCGGTATGGGGTATGCTACAGCCGAGTTCGCTGCCGCCCATCCGGAGATCTGCCTGCTCGGATCCGAGGTCTATCCGCCGGGAGTAGGCAAGTTACTATCGGAGATCGAACGGCTCGGGCTGCGAAACGTTCGGATTGTCAGAGACGATGCGGTAGCGGTTGTTGAAGACGGTCTGCGGGACGAGGAGCTCGATGGGGTACACATCTTCTTTCCGGATCCGTGGCCGAAGAAACGCCACCACAAGCGGCGGCTCGTAAAACCGGAGTTCGTGGCTCTCCTTACACGGAAGCTGAGAGCAGGCGGATATCTCTACATTACCACCGACTGGCAGGAGTACGCGCACGTAATCGCGGAGGTTCTCTCGGCGAACGAGGAGTTGGACAACGTCGATCCGCTGCCGGATGCGCCGCGATTCAGCCGTCCGCGGTCCTGGCGACCGCAGACGGCGTTCGAGCGTAAAGGAGTGGCGAAAGGCCACCTCGTGCGCGAATTCTACTACATTCGGCGCACCGCGCCGTAAAAGGCGCGGGGGAAGCTACTTAGGCGGGCGCCGGCTATATGGCGCCCGCCCCATCGCAGCGACCGGTTGCCAACACGGTGCGTGGCACTGCGTGTGCGGTCAGGCGTTCACCGTCTCGGCGGCCTGCTTCTTAATGTCTTCGGCCACCTTGCCGGTAGCCGGAGCGTAATGGTCGAAGGTTACCTCGAAACTGCCGGTCCCGCTGGTGATCGACCGGAGATCGGTCGCATATCGGAGCAGCTCCGCCTGCGGTACCTGGGCGACCACCTCGATGATTCCACCACCGAGCTGCTCCTGGCCCTGGACACGACCTCTGCGGCTGCTGAGATCGCTCAGCACGTCACCGAGGTATTGCTCTTCGATGAAGACGCGAAGATTCATTACCGGTTCGAGGAGCGCCGGTGAGGCTTTGGTCATCGCATCTTTCATCGCTCCCTTGGCGGCCATCTTGAATGCCATCTCCGAGCTGTCGACCGAGTGTTCCTTGCCGTCGATGAGGGTAATCCCGATATCGACCGCGGGGAATCCGGCGACAACGCCTTCCTCCATCGCTTCCTTCAGTCCCTTCTCAATACCGGGAATGAAACCTTTGCTGATCGCCATTCCGCGGATTGCGTTTTCGAACTGATACTGCTCACCGCGCTCGAGCGGGCGAACTTGAATCGATACCTCTCCGAACTGCCCGTGTCCGCCGGACTGCTTTTTGTGGCGGTACACCGAATCGGACGGCTTCGTGATCGTCTCCCGATAGGCTACCTTTGGTACCCGAGTCTCGATCTCTATTCCCTGAGCCTCGCGAATGCGTTCGAGCACGAGATTGAGATGCAATTCGCCCATACCGGAAAGCACCGACTCCTTCGTTTCCGGGTTGAAGGTCAGATGAATCGTACGATCTTCCTCGGTAACGCGTTGGAGTGCTGTCGCAAGCTTGTCCTCGTCTTTCTTGCTGGCGACCTCGATCGCAACGGAGTATACCGGCTGGGGCAGGGCGAGCGGTCGATAGGTCACCGGATTGCTCTGCGAACAGAGCGTGTCGTTCGTATGTACCGATTGCAGCTTCGAGAGTATGGCGAGGTCTCCGGGCGGAATCTCATTTACCTCTTCGAGCTTCTTGCCGACGGCGGTGTAGATTTTGCCCGTCTTCTCTTTCTTACCCTCGCGCGGATTGAAGAGCTCGCTTTCGGCATTCAGTGTACCTGTCACTACCTTGAAGAAGCTGAGCTTTCCTGAGAACTGATCGATCATCGTTTTGAAGCAATACCCGGAAAAGTCGCCGTCGTTCGAAACAGGAACATCGATCTCGTTTTCGTTTGCGTCGACCGCCGATTCGACCGTGTCGGTCGGGCTCGGAGCTTCGCCGGCGAGGAAATCGAGCAGCGCGGCCGCACCACTGCCGACACTTGCAGCACCGCAGAGCACCGGAACAACACGATTGTCCCGGAGTCCCTCCATGAGACCGCGGCGAACCTCGTCGTCGGTAAGGGTCTCCTCGGTCAGGAACTTCTCGGTTAATTCATCATCACCCTCGGCCGCCGACTCAATCATGAGCGGTCGATAGCGTTCGACGATCTCCTTACTGTCGTCGGGCAGGTCACTTCCCGCTTCCTTCTTCTCTTTGCCGGGCGCAGGATAGAACCGTTGGTTCACCAGATCGATAACACCCTTGAAGTTCGAGCCGCTGCCGACCGGCACTACCACCGGAACAAGCGGTTTCTGGAACTTCGACTGCAGATCCTCGATCGCGGCGTCGAAATCGGCCTTTTCATCGTCCATGAACGAAATGTATACCGATCGCGGCTTCTCGCGATCGTCGAGCCCGCGCCATAGCTTAATCGTCTCGATCTGCACGCCCGAGCGGCTGTCGACGACCATGAGCGCGCTTTCGCATGCGCGAAATGCGGCGATAACCTCGCCGACGAAGTCGGCGGTACCCGGTGTGTCCACCAGATTGAGCTTGCT
>SLAN01000304.1 GCA_007126865.1 Spirochaetales bacterium
CACCGACGCCGTCCCGGGGATCCGATGGAAGTCGTCACCAAGAAGCGGATGATGATCTTCGCCGGGTCGTCGTACCCGGAGCTGGCCCGCGAGGTCGCTGATCACCTCGGGATGCGGCTCGGAGAGGTGAAGCTGTCCCGGTTCGCCAACGGCGAGCTCTACGCGCGGTTCACCGAGTCGGTCCGCGGGGCCGACGCCTACGTGCTGCAGTCGCACCTGACGATGCCTGACGGGATGAGCATCAACGACTTCATCATCGAGCAGCTCGTGATGCTCGATGCCCTCAAGCGGGCCTCGGCCAAGCGCACCGTCGCCGTGATCCCCTACTACGGCTACTCGCGCTCCGACAAGAAGGCCCAGTCCCGCGAGTCGATCTCTGCGCGGATGATCGCCGACATGTACGAGTCGGTCGGGGTCGACCGCATCATGTCGGTCGACCTGCACACGGGGCAGATCCAGGGGTTCTTCCACGACCCCTTCGATCACCTCACCGCCCTGCCGCTGCTCAAGTCCTGGATCGTGGAGCACACCGATCCCGAGGAGCGGGTGATCGTCTCGCCCGACGCCGGAAGGGTCCGCCTGACGGAGAAGTTCGCGGGCCACCTCGGTGCTCCGATCGCGATCCTGCACAAGCGTCGCGACCCCGCCCAACACAACGTCTCGGTGACCCTGGACGTGATCGGTGATGTGGAGGGTCGCACCGCGATCCTGATCGACGACATGATCGACACCGCGGGGACGATCGTGGGGGCAGCCGAGCTGCTGAAGGAGCGCGGGGCCAAGCGGGTCGTGGCCTGTGCGACCCACCCGATCTTCTCCGAGCCCGCGGCCGAACGGCTGGAGAACTCCGTGATCGAGTCGGTGGTGGTGACCAACACGATCCCGATCCCGCCGCAGCGCCGGTTCAGCAAGCTGGTGGTGCTCTCGATCGCCCCCATCCTCGCCTCGGCGCTGCGCGCGGTGTTCGAGGACCAATCGGTGTCGGAGATCTTCCAGGGAGAGAACAACTGACGACCGCCATGGCGACACGGCTGGTGCGGGTTGCCGGGGTCGCGAGCGTGGCGGTACCGTGTTCGTCACGGCCCGCCCTCGTCGCGGGCCGAGCGTGTGTCTCCCCCCGAAGGTGACGTCAGCGACCGGGACGCTCCTGTCCCGTCGCCGCCGATGGAGGGCGGTCCGCGCGCCCCGCGTGCCATCTCGCCGCCGTCACGACGGTGACCGACCCGCGTCGGGGACCTGCCACGACAAGGAACAACCCATGTCCGATCAGCTCCGTATCGTCGCCGAGCACCGCACCCAGCTGGGCAAGGGTGCCACCGGCCGTCTGCGTCGCACCGGCCGGATCCCCGGCATCGTCTACGGCTACCAGGTGGACCCCACCCCGGTCCACGTCGACGCGCTCGCGCTCTACCACGCACTGCACACCGAGGCGGGTGCCAACGCCCTGATCCGCCTCGAGTTCGACGGGGACACCCACCTGACCGTGGCCCGCGACATCCAGCGCCATCCCGTCAAGGGTGAGATGCATCACGTGGACTTCCTGGCCGTGGACAAGGACGTGCAGATCTCCGTCGAGGTCCCGGTGCACCTCACCGACGAGGAGGACCTCGGCGACGACAGCGGGGTGGTGAACCAGATCCTCTACACCGTCCCGGTGCTCGTGAAGCCGCTGGACGTGCCGAACTACTTCGAGCTGTCCATCGCTGGTCTGGAGATCGGCGACGTCAAGCGGGTCGAGGACCTGGCCGGGCTGCTGCCCGCCGGGGCGGAGTTCGACGTCGAGCCCGACCGGACGGTCGTCACCATCAACGCCCCGATGTCGGAGGAGGCCCTCGAGGCCCTGGAGGAGAGCGCCGGGATCGAGGCTGACGAGCCGGAGCTGATCGGTGAGGAGCCCGACGAGGCGCCCGCCGAGGGGTCCGACGACGACGAGGACTGATCCCCTGCGCCTGCCGGGTGTGCGACGCCGATCCAGGACCGACCCCGCGGGCCTCGAGGACGCCGTGGCCGACGACCGCTGGCTGGTGGTCGGCCTCGGCAACCCCGGGGAGCGGTACGAGCACACCCGTCACAACGTGGGTGCGGACACGGTCCGGCGCCTGGCAGCGGAGCAGCACGGGTCGTTCAAGCGCAACAAGCGGACGAGGTGCGACGTCGCCGAGGTGACGGTCGGCGGCCAGCGGCTCGTGCTCGCGGTCCCCGACAGCTACATGAACCGCTCGGGTGATCCGACCCAGGCCGCGGCGGCCTGGTACAAGGTCCCCACCGAGCGCGTGATCGTCTGCCACGACGACCTCGATCTCGAACCCGGGCGGCTGCGGCTCAAGCGCGGCGGTGGCCACGCGGGGCACAACGGGCTCAAGGACATCGATCGGGCGTTGGGTAGCCGCGACTACCTACGGGTCAGGATCGGTATCGGCCGCCCACCGGGGCGGATGCCGGCCCGCGACCACGTGCTCAGGCGGTTCGCCCCCTCCGAACGTGAGACGATGGACGTCACACTCGCGGAGGCGGCCGAGGCGGTCGTCACCCTCGTGACCGACGGGCTCGAGCCGGCGCAGAACCGGTACCACACCAGATGACGTGCGAGGCCGCGACGTGAGACGCAGCGCCGTGAGCTGAGGAGGAGCCCGTGAGGGAGAGGTTGCAGCAGATCCGGCAGGCCTGGACCCAGGTCCGCCAGGTCGATCCCAGGGTGGTGCCCTGG
>SLAN01000296.1 GCA_007126865.1 Spirochaetales bacterium
GTTGAACGCCAGGTAGGCGACGTCGAGGAACTCCGCGAATAGCTCCTCACCGAGAGCCGGTTCGAAGGTCTTGCGCATAGCTTCCAGATACCAGTGTGCGAACAGCACCGGTGCGGCCTCCCCGGGCGCGTATTCCGGGTTCGAGCTCCACTCTTCGAGCAGTTCGACTGCTTCGAGTTCGATTGCGGAGCGATCGTCGGCCGGACCGAGTGCATCGAGAAAACGGGGCAGCCAGTGACGGGCATGCAGATTCAGCCAGTCGTTCTGAAGGCGTCGACTGTCGGCGACGGAGAAAACATCACTCTGTTCAATCTTCTCTACGACTCGCTCCATGCGGCTCGGTGGCGCACTATCCGGCAGTATCCGGTATGGATACGGATCGTCGGCCACCGTGTGGTTTGCGGTTGCGATATAGCCGTCGGTGGGGTTGATAAGCTCCGGCAGCTCCTCAAACGGAATGGGAGCCGGTACGGAGTCGGCGGAATCCCACCCGGCTCGCGGAAGCACCCCGTCGTGGTCGGTACGAGCGGGAATGAGACCGGCGGTACGAAAGGCAATATTGCCGTGGCGGTCGGCGAACACAACGTTCTGGGCCGGAATCACGAAGTCGACCAGCGAATCGCGAAACTCATGCACCGACTCGGCTGCATTCATGCCACGAAAGGCATCGAACGGGCTGCGCTCAACATCGAACGCACTCCAGTACAGGGAGAGATCGGGATCTTCGGAGATCAGCGGTCCATTCGCCGTACGGATGATTTCGAACGGAGCCGGTTCATCCGCTCCGGCTACGACAATCTCGCCCGTTTCGACCTCCGCGGTATACCAGTCGCCGTCACGTTCGAAGCGATACGAGTCCTCCGATTCGCGTCGTTCGTGGAAGAGGTCCTGGGTATCGGCGGTATTCGTGAGGCCCCAGGCAACGTCCCTGTTGTAGCCGACAACCACCGTCGGAGCGCCCGGAATCGTAAATCCGCGGACCCAATGGCCATCTCCGTACTCGAGCTCCATCTCGTACCAGAGCGACGGGAGACCCAGATCAAGATGCGGGTCGTTGGCCAGAAGCGGAACCCCCTCGGCACTCCGTTCAGCGGAAATCACCCAGCTGTTGCTCCCGGTTCGAGGAAGCACCCCCAGGGAGCGCAACGAGTTACTCGTTCGCAACTCGGCGAGCTCGGAAGCATGGAGAGCATGCCCATCCAGGTCGTGCCCGCCGAGCGTTCCGGACCGAGTTGATCGGCTATCGACTCCGGCGTCCCCGATCCGGGGATCAGGCCGGTCCTGCACCGTAGCGGGACCGACGTAATCGAACGGCGGCAATGTCTCCGCAACAGCGTCAGCGCCGGCCGCTTCGACCATCGCGAGTCTGGTCGCTTCGACCTCCCAGTTCATGCCGAGGTCGAACGCCATGAGCGCGACCACACCTCCGACATCGGAGCGGCTCCACGGTTCCGGATGAGCACCGAGAAGTCGCAACTCGAACGGTCGTTTCCCGTTCTCGATAAATGCGTTCACCCCGGCAACGTAGGCATCGATCATCTCTATCGACGGCGGTGAGGCAGTTTCTACCACCCGTGCGGCTACGTCCGGCAATCCCATACGCCGGAGAAACGCATCGGTCGAGATGAACTCGTCGCCGAAGATCTCCGCGAGGCGACCTGCGGCTGCCCGTCTCTGCAGCTCCATCTGCCACAGGCGATCCTGGGCGTGTGCATATCCCTGAGCAAAGTACAAGTCGCGGCTGGTCCGACTGCGTATATGCACCGCACCGTACTCGTCACGAACGATGTCCACCGCTTCATTAAGACCGCGGACGCCGCGTTCACCGCTTATCGTCGGGTATGCGTCACGCACAAAAACAATGACAGCAAAGCCTGCAACGCCGGCGATTACCGCGGCGACCAACACGGTCCGATACAGATAACCGGATAGTCGCATAACGAACCAAGAGTGTACCACGCACCAGGAGAGCGCTAAAGCTCCCGGGTGACGGCTTGCGTACAGCGCTTCAGCTGGATTCTCCACGTCTCGAGATCGGAGCTCGTGGGCTCCGAGGCCGAAAGATAGGCGATACTGACCGCTGCGATACACCGGCCGATCGAATCGAAAACCGGCGCGGCAATCGCACGCACGCCGGCTGCGTGCTCCTCGTTATCGACCGCGAAGGCCTCTCGTCGAATCTCCAACAGCCGGTCCCGCATTTCGTCGGGATCACAGATCGTATTCTCCGTGTAACGTGGCAGCTCCCGCGACAGAATACGGCGAACGAGCTCCTCCGGCTGGTAGGCGAACAGCACCTTGCTGGCAGCGCCGGCGGTTATCGGAAATCGGGCTCCGATACTTACGGCGAGGTGAAACGGATTACGGCTCTGTACGCAATCGAGCACTTCGACTTCGGTACCGCGTTCAACGCTGAGTTTCACCGTCTGGCCGGTGATCTCGCCGAGACGTTTCAAGTGCGGCTTGGCAGTACTCACGAGATCACTCATACGAAATGCGGCGCGCGCGATGTCGAGAATAACCGGACCGAGTCTCAGTTTGCGATCGACGGGTGACTCGCTGACATACCCCAGATCCTTCATCGAACGAATAAGTCGGTAGGTGGAGCTCCGCGGATAGCGCAGAGCCGCACACAACTCACCGGCGGTCCTTCCGTCGGGAGCGCTGAGATGAAGGTGCCATAAGATCTCGTGCATCCGCGCTACA
>SLAN01000191.1 GCA_007126865.1 Spirochaetales bacterium
GGGGAATAACGCTTTTGTCCGGGCCCGGTTGCCCGGTATGCGTCACCTCGCAGACGGAAATCGACCGGCTTTGCCGCATGGCGGAGATGGACGGCGTGATCACGGCAACATTCGGCGACATGATCCGGGTACCCGGTTCCGACACCTCCCTTGCGGACCTCAAGGCGGAAGGGAAGGACATCCGCATCGTCTACGCCGCAACGGACGCCGTGGAGATTGCTGTCCAAAACCCGGACAAAAAAGTGTTGCTCGCGGGAATCGGCTTTGAAACCACAACCCCGACCATAGCCGCATCCATATTGATGGCGCACCGGATGAGCGTAACCAATTACTTTGTGCTCTGCTGCCACAAGCGGGTGGGGCCGGCACTGGATGCCCTCATGCAGATAAAAGACGCACGAATCGACGGGTTCCTGCTTCCGGGGCATGTGGCCGTGATCACCGGCACACGGGAATTCGTACCCTTCGCCGAAGCGCACGGGATCCCCTGCGCCATTGCCGGATTTGAACCCGCGGACATCCTGCGCGGCATTCTTTCACTGGCGGGACAAATCGTCTCCGCGTGCGCCCGCGTTGAAAACTGCTACCCGCGCGGCGTCACATACGATGGGAACCCGCGGGCAATCCAGGTCATGGAAGCGGTGTTTGATGTTGCGGATGCCGAGTGGCGGGGTATCGGCCGGATAGACGGAAGCGGTTTGAAAATCAAAAAAAAATACGAAATGTTCGATGCAGAGAACCATTTCGATATTACCCTGCCGCCATCACCGCCACCTTCGGGGTGCAAGTGCGGCATGATACTGACAGGGCGGCTTGTCCCGCCCCAATGCCCGTTGTTTGGGAAAACATGCACGCCCGCCGCCCCGACCGGCCCCTGCATGGTGTCGGGAGAAGGGACCTGCGCAGCCTACTACCGGTACCATCCCCCTGCAACCCGTGAATAATGCATTCATCCGCGCTCCCCTGACCGGGGGGTTTGCCGTGCAAAGGCATTTTCAACCGCCTGGAGGAGCGCGGGGAGTTTATACGGCTTGCGCAAAAACACCTGGGGCATTTCCGTGTGATTGCCTGCCAGGGAACCGGCCTCCTCACATCCGCTTGTGAGGATGACGTAGATACCCGGCACTCCCCTTCGCATCAGGGCCAGGGTTTCCCAGGCGGTCATGCCCGGCATGGCCACATCCATCAAAACACACTGTATTCCGTTTTTCACCCGATCGAACAGATCAAGCGCCGCAGCACCGCACGAGGCCTCCAAGACCCGGTAACCCTTCTGGTCCAGGTAGCCGGAAATCAGGTTTCGCACATGCTCGTCTTCTTCCACGAGCAAAACAGCACGATCCTTTACAAGGAAAGCATCGGAGCGCGATATTTCCGGGTCCGCCTGTAACGGGGCTTCACAGATCGGGATAAAAAAACGAAGTACACTGCCCGCTCCCTGGGTGCTCTCAACGGTCATCCCCCCGCCATGGGCTACGGCAATCCCAAGGGCCACCGGCAGCCCGAGCCCACGCCCCGGGAAATGCGTCGAAAAAAACGGGTCAAAGATATTCTCCAGGTCCGGGGCTGCAATCCCACGACCATGGTCCCGGATCTCCAGGCAGGCATGGGGGCGGCCCCCTGGTTCCCAACCCGGCGGGAAACTGCCGGAACCCGGACCCTCCGGGAATGAATGCCGTTTCACGGCAACCCGGATAATTCCCGGGCGGTTCGCCATGGCCTCCACTGCATTGATTATAAGGTTCTCGATGACCTGCTGTACCAGGGAAGGGCTTGCCATGACGACCGGCCCCGGGGAAGGAAAATCGGTTTCAAGGACAATCGATTCCGGTACCTGGAACATGTGAATGTTCAATCGGCAGTATTCCGACAAATCCATGGGCTCCTGGGGGCCGTAAGCCTGGCCGGCTGCGGTCAGCATCAAACGGCTCACATCCGCGGCTTTCTGAGCTGCATGCATCGCCGACTCGATGTTATTGGCCGCTTTTGCCGCGTCCGGCAGGTATTCCATGGTCATTTCGAGATTTCCGATCACTGCCTGGAGGTGGTTGTTGAATTGGTGCGCCACTGCCCCGGCCATACGGGCAAGGCTTTCGGCTTTTTTAAGCCGGCGCTTCAAGGCCTCCCTTTTCTGCAGGGCCTCTTTTGCATCCGCCAGTTTGAGGTGGGTTTCCACCCGGGCTATGACCTCGGCTTCCTGAAACGGCTTGGTGATGTAATCGACACCCCCCATTGAGAATGCTCTCAGTTTTTCTTCCAGCTCATCGAGCGCACTGATAAAAATGACCGGGATTTCCTTTGTCCCCTCGTTCGACTTAAGTTGCCCGCACAGTTCAAACCCGTCGATATCGGGCATCATGATATCCAGGAGGACCAGGTCCGGCGGTTTGGCAAAAATGGCGTTCAAAGCCATTTTGGGGTTGCTGACGGGGCGTGCCGAATGCCCCGCCTTTCCGAGGATGCTGGTCAGTATCCGGAGGTTGTCCGGGTTGTCGTCCACAATTACGATGTCTGATTTTTTCAGGCCCCTTGTTTCCGGCCGCATCTCCGGGCCCCGCTCCGGGGACGAGCCCGTGGATTCGCCGGAGCCGCTGAAGGGAGAGGATCCACGAATCCCCCTGCGGCACCGCGCCCCCGGAGATCCCGGTCCGTGCCCCCCCGATGGAGAGGGTGGCTCCGCGTTCGGCCGCCTCGCCCA
>SLAN01000261.1 GCA_007126865.1 Spirochaetales bacterium
TGAAATTCCTTGTGTTATTATTAATGTCCAGCGTTCGGGCCCAAGTACTGGGTTGGCTACCAAGCCGGCTCAAGGAGATGTGCTGCAGGCCAGGTGGGGAACCCATGGGGATCATGCCATTATTGCGTTGAGTCCCTCATCAGTCCAAGAGTGCTATGATCTCACCATCAAAGCATTCAATTATTCAGAAAAATACCGCACACCGGTTATTATTTTGGCAGATGAAGTTGTTGGACATATGAGGGAAAGAGTTGTCTTATTCGATTCATCGGAATTTGAGATAGGGGATAGAAAAAAGCCTAAAGGTGATCCTGATCAATACCGCCCCTACCTACCGGATGAAGACGGGATTCCCCCCATGTCGGACATAGGAAGTGAATACATCCAACACGTCAATGGATCGATGCATGATGAGACTGGTTTCCCGAATTCCTCGCCGGCAAATGCAGATAAGACGATCCGAAGATTATATAATAAGATACATGAGAAGAGAGACGATATTGCTATTACGAAAAAATGGTTTCTAGAGGATGCAGAAATTCTGATTATCTCATATGGATGTTCAGCTCGTTCATCGAAAGAAGCTGTGTCGCTTGCTCGAGAGCAGGGTTTGAAAGTGGGTTTGCTACAGCTACATACAATTTGGCCTTTCCCCGACAGGATTGTGAAGGAGCAATTAAAAAAATGCAAAGCAGTGCTAGTACCGGAAATGAACCTGGGGCAGCTGATCGGTGAAGTGGAAAAGTTGCAGCAAGATTCTAAGCCAATTGTGGGGGTCAATCGTGTAGACAGTGAATTAATAACGCCAGAGGAGATTATTGCCAAGGTTGAGGAGGTGAGCGCGTGTCTATAATGAAGAAGTCGCACGAATATTTACGAATGGATAAGCTACCCCTTTTCTGGTGTCCGGGCTGTACGGATGGGATCGTTTTGGGAAGCATAGCGCGATCTTTGGCTGAACTGAATTTAAAAAAGGAAAAAGTGGTCGTGGTCACCGGGATTGGATGCTGGGGTAAAGCCGATGATTATATAGCGACTCATACTGTTCATGTGACACATGGGCGGGCAGTTTCATTTGCAACGGGAATTAAATCAGCAGATCCTGAGCTCAAAGTGCTAGTTCTTATGGGTGATGGAGATTGCGCTACCATTGGTGGCAATCACTTCATTCATGCTGCTCGGCGTAATATTGATCTGACAGCGGTCGTGGTTAATAACTTCAATTACGGTATGACAGGCGGGCAGTATTCTGCCACGACCCCCGAAGGCAGTTTGACCAGCACTTCAACTCAGGGGACCGTAGAGCCTGCTTTTGATTTATGCCAGTTAGCAATTGCATCAGGGGCTACTTATGTCGCGAGGACTTCGCCTTATCATGTTTTGCCTATGCAGAAGATGCTGACTAGGGCGATCGATAAAAAAGGTTTTTCCTTTCTTGATATTGTCAGCACATGCCCAACTCACTACGGTCGCCGCAATAAAGTTGGCGGGCCGGCGGAGATGATGGCTTGGCTTCGGGATCACGGAGTTTCCTTGGAAAAATATGAGAAGATGACTGCTGAAGAGAGAGAAGACATTTTTCCCGTGGGTGTTTTTGAAGACAGAGACCAGCTTGATCACTCAACAAAATATCGAGCTCAGTGGGCGAAAGCTTAATTATAGGTCGATACACATGGCTATCTTCTATGGCCGGAAAGGAGGAAGCGTATATGAAGAAAAAAACATGGCAGGTTGTTATAAGCGGGGCAGGCGGTCAAGGTCTTGTTTTGGCGGGGAATGTACTAGGAGAGGCAGCCGCCATTCATGAAAATTTACATGCTGTTCAAACGCAATCGTACGGAGTTGCTTCACGAGGAGGATTTTCTAAAGCGGAGGTTATTGTTGGCGAGGAAGAAATAGCGTACCCAAAAGTGAACAAACCAGATGTGATTCTGACACTTACAGAAGAAGCTTTTAATATTGCGTTAGGAAGAAAAGAAAAAGAGACTTTCATTCTTTATGATAGTTCAGTGATTGCTTATGGTGGACAGGATGAGAGAATCATAGGTTACCCTTTTGAAGATTTAGCTCGTGAACTCGGCAGTACGGCAGTAGTGAACATGCTGGGACTTGGTGTTATTGTTCATAAGACAGGTGTGGTTTCAAAAGAGTCGATAATTAATGTGTTGGATGAAAAGTATTCTCGCTATCCTCTGAATGTGACTGCGTTTAAAAAAGGAATCGAAATATCCGAATAAGTTATTTACGAGAGGAAGTGAATGTATATGGTGTTTGACGATAAATTTTCAGATTTAGGTAGAAGCCTTGAACCTTCTGCGCTGACGCAAATCATGAATATGATTACAGAGGATGTCATTTCGTTTAGCGGGGGCCTTCCGCATCCCGATTCTTTTCCGGTGGAAGAAGTAAGAGAAGTGATGGAATATGTGCTGACAAATGAACCTGTCACTGCACTACAATACGGATCTCCTCGAGGCAATGAAAAACTCATCGCGTTTTTGGCGGCCCGTTCAAAAGATAAAGAAATGAAAGTAACTGAAAAGAATTTTCTTATTACAAGTGGCTCCCAGCAAGCCCTCGATTTGCTGGCTCGGGTTTTTCTAGACCCTGAGGATGAGGTTATTGTGGAATCTCCGACCTATTTGGGTGCTTTAGGTCCTTTTAAGAATCAAAAAGCGCAGCTAA
>SLAN01000093.1 GCA_007126865.1 Spirochaetales bacterium
CCACGATCCGCTCCGAGGCGGCCGCGAGGTGGAGCATCCCCCGCCGCTCCTCGGGATCGTCCAGTTCCTTAGCGGCGCGCAGCACCCATCCTTCGAGTTGGTGGAACAGCTCGTCCGACTGGTCCTCGATCACGCTGACCTCGCCGGCCAGCGACACGTCGCGCAGCAGGATGGCGGAGTACGCGAGGCCGACGGCGACCTCCGAGACGTTCTTCAGCTCGACGACGAGGTCGACCGCGCGGTCGAGGTGGGACAGTTTCCCCCGCTTCACCGGCTCCGGGAGCTCCCGCGGTGGTGCGCCGGCCAGTTGGCGGACCTCGTCGACACCCCCCCGGGGACCCTGCAGGAACAACACATCGCCCTCCCGCAGCACCTCGTCGCCGTCCGGGCCGTAGACCCAGTCGACGTCGCGGCGGATCGCGATCACCCACATGCCGGTACGGGCGGGAAGCTCGAGGTCGCGCAGCGAGGCGCTCTCGAGCTCGTTGGTCTCCCGGATCTTGACCCGGGCGGTGATCTCGGTCGCGTGTCGCAGATCGTCGCGCAGCTCGGCCGGGACCCCGAGGTCCTTGAGTACCACCCTGGCGATGTCCTCCGCCGAGTCGGCGATGCCCTCGATCGACACCGCCATCGACAGCACCCCGGCCAGCTGGTCGGCGTCATCACGCGTGCGCGCGGCGATCATGCACACGGCACGCAGCTCGACCAGCAGCTCGTCGACCCGGTCCTCGAGGCGCAGGACCTCGCGGGCCAGCGCGTCGTCCCCGAAGAAGATCGCGGCGTAGGCGAGATCGATCATCAGTTCGGCGGCATCCTTCGCCCCGACGAGCAATTCCTTGACCGTCCGGCGGTTCCTCATGTTCGAGCTCCAACGTCCATCGGATTCGGGTGTTCGGGAGGCGTTCGGTAGCTGTGGGGCGGTTTCAGACCTGCATCAGTGAGATGGCGGCGACCAGGCACAGGACCCCGGTCAGGTCCATGGTGGCGGTGACGATGGGGATCCCGTGGTTGTCGGGATCGAAGCCGAAGCGGAACGAGGTCACGGCCGCGGAGTAGGCCGTGAGTGCCAGGATGAACAGCGCGAAGAACCCGGCGAGCAGCACCACCCCGACCGTGGTCGTGAGTGGTAGCGGCTCCACGCCGGGCACGATGAAGGCCGCCAACCAGCCGGCGACACCAACGCCCGCGAAAGCGAGGAAGGCCAGCAGCGCCGTCAACGAGAAATCGAGTACCGCGAGCTTGCCGGGGATGGTTCGGGGCTCCAGGGAACCCACGTGCAGCTTCGATCCGAGCCGGCTGGAGAGCATCCCCCCGAGCGAACCACAATTCGCGATGAACGGGGGGATCAGGATCAAGAGCGCCGCCGCGCTGAACTGTTCCTCCGCGCGCGCTTCGACGACGACGCCGGCGAGCACGTCGATGGTGACCGCGATCGTGAGCACGATCAGTGACTCGCGCACGACCCTTCGGATCGTCGGCTCGTCCTGCCGTACACCGAGGATCACCGCGATGATGCCGACCACGATCCCGAGCGCTCCGAGTGAGGTCGACAGCGCCGGGACCTCCAGCACGAGGGTTGCCACCAGCAGCGCCGGGAGGGTGACCAGGTCGCCGGTCGCGGTGATGATCGGTGCGCCGACGTCGTCGAGGTTGAATCCGACGGTGTCGGAGCGCAGCGCCATCCAGATGACCACCCCGAACAGCACCAGCGACGACAGCAACCCGCCGATCAACGAGATCGCCACGAGGTCGAGCAACGGCACCGTCTCCAGCCCGAGGGCGGCGCTGATGGCCCAGGCGATGACGCCCGCCTGGGTGGCCGACGCGAAGCTCAGGATCGTCGACGCCTCGATCTGCCGGCCGAGGTAGCTCTTCCGGGTCAGCCGGCGTTCGAACTGCCCGGTCAGGATGCCGGTCGCGAGTCGTGAGCCGAGTGCTCCGAAGATCGCGCCACGCATCCCGATCGCGGCCGGGATCAGCGCGAGCAACCCCGGGACCCCTTCGAGGCGCTCCTCCGACGAGGCCAGCACGATGCCGGCGATCAACGTGGCGCCGAGTCCGAGGGCCAGCGCCTTGCTGCCCGAACGGATGCTGCGGGATTCCTGCGCCCAGTAGCTGCGGATCTCGGTGACCGGCAGCCCGATCGCACGCCCGAGCGCCTTGAGTGGGCGCGGTACGCGGGGGACGTGAGGTAGGCGAGTGGCCACGTCCTCCTCCTCGGTCTCTGGGCGGCTGCGACGGACGTGAGCGGATCTCGCTCGGCCGGGTCCGTAGGGTGCGCGGACGCTCGGGAGGCTAGTGGCCGTGGACTCTCCGGCCGACGGTGGCTCGAACAGGGCGGCATCGTTCCGCTCGCCGCTCCGGCGGTACTCTCCCGCCATGGACAACTATGCCGCCCCGCTCCGTGACATCCGCTTCGTTCTCGAGCACGTGACGCCGCTCGGCGAACTCACGTCGTTGGACGATTACGCCCACGCCGAGCCCGATCTGGTGACCGGCCTGCTGGAAGAGGCCGGTCGGTTCGCCTCCGAGGCGATCGCCCCCACCAACCGTGACGGCGACGCGCAGGGCGCGGCGCTCGTCGACGGTGGCGTCGTGACCCCGGAGTCGTTCAAGCGGGCCTACCAGCAGTACGTCGAGGCCGGCTGGGGGACCATCCAGCATCCGGCCGAGTACGGCGGAGG
>SLAN01000058.1 GCA_007126865.1 Spirochaetales bacterium
CGCTCAACATGCTCACCAAACTACTGACGTTTCACTGCAAACCCGAAGGCGTCTTGATCGCGGCCCTACACCCCGGCTGGGTGCGAACCGAACTGGCAGGTTCCGGTGCTCCGCTTACGGTAGAGGAATCGGTTGCGAGCATGATGGAACTCATCTCGAGGTTGTCGGCCGATAGCCCTGTCTATATGGATTACCGCGGAAACGAAATGCCGTGGTGACCCCGCGCGGATTGTAATGCATCGCGATGCCAAGAATTGAGACCGGAACAACAACAAATAGCCAGGACATGAGAGAGTGAGGAGTTCCACTACATGAACCGGAAAATCATCTTAGCGGGCGCACAGCTCGGTCCCGTGCAACGTTCGGACTCTCGTCGACACGTCGTTGAACGGCTCATTTCGCTTGTGGAAGACGCCGCCGAGAAAGGAGCACGATGGGTCGTGTTTCCCGAGCTATCATTGACGACCTTCTTCCCTCGGTACTGGTTGGACGACGACGCCGAAATTGATCGATTCTTCGAAACAGAGATGCCGAGCCCCACAACATCCGCGCTTTTCAAACGAGCACGGGAACTTGAAGTCGGATTCTATCTTGGTTATGCGGAGCTCGTGCAAGAGGCCGGGCATAAACAGCGTTTCAATACGGCTATCCTCGTCGACCCCATGGGGCGTCAAATCGGCAAATACCGCAAAGTTCATCTGCCCGGTCACCTCGACTACTTGCCGACCGCCCCGTTTCAACACTTGGAGAAGCGCTACTTCGACGTTGGTGACCTCGGATTTCCGGTGTGGAACACCGTCGATGCGAAAATCGGTATGTGCATCTGTAACGACCGCCGGTGGCCCGAAACATTCCGGGTGATGGGCCTGCAGGGGGTGGAGATCGTCATGCTCGGTTACAACACGCCAAGTTACAACATCTACCACGAGGAACAGCCGCATCTGCGAATGTTTCACAACCGTCTCTCAGTACAGGCGGCAGCCTATCAGAACGCATGCTGGATCATTGCGGTTGCCAAGGCTGGATGCGAAGACGCCCATGCGTTAATCGGTGGGTCGTGTATCGTCGCGCCTACAGGGGAGATTGCCGCTCAGGCGATGACTGAGAAAGACGAATTGATTGTTTTCGAAGCGGATCTGGAGCTTTCGAGCTACATTCGAAACACAGTGTTTGACTTCGCCCGGCATAGACGCCCCGAGCATTATGGACTGATCGTGGAAAGGAGAGGCGCGGGAGCACTCCTCGGAAAACTCGAAAGCTGAACTCGATACGTGGGTTGCCCGATACCATGGACGAGACGAGGCCGCTTGTCGAGACGAGGTGCTAGTTAAGCGAAGCTTCTGGGAGGCCTGCATGAGTGCGTTTACAAAGCGAGTTGACCTCGTTATTCGCGGCGGTAAGGTAGTGTCGGGGGATCAGATCGTTGATGCGGCGGTGGCGATCGCCGGCGAGCGGATTGTAGCCGTCGGAGACGAGCAAGTGATGCCGCCCGCCGAGGAAGAGGTCAGCGTTAATGGTCTCTATCTGCTTCCCGGCGCTATCGATAGTCACGTGCACTTCCGTGATCCCGGTTACCCGCACAAGGAAACGTGGAGGACCGGCTCTGCCGCCGCCGCATGTGGCGGTGTTACCACCGTCTTTGACATGCCGAACACCCATCCCCCGACCGGAACGCTTGAAGCGTTACGTCTAAAACAGAAAGCGGCCGAGGCCTCCTATGTTGACTACGGCATACACGGCTTATTTGGGGATGAAACCGTCGAACATCTTGAGACACTACTGGACGCCGGTGTCACCAGCTTCAAAGCATTTGTGGGAACCACATTCGGCGACCTACCCGCCCCGAGCGATGGTGCGCTTCTTGAGGGATTCGAAAAGCTCGCACCGTTGGGAATTCGGACGGCGATTCATGCCGAGAACTCGTCGATCATGGCTCGTCGGAAACGCCGTATGGAAGCTGCCGGACGGATCGATGCACTGGCTCATCTCGCCGCCCGGCCGGCGGTCTGTGAGATCGAAGCCGTGGGCCGGGTGTTGACGCTCGCCGAATGGACCGGAGCACGGGTGCACATTGCCCACCACAGCGCCGCCGACTCGCTATACCTGCTGCGCGACGCCAAACGTCGAGGGGTTGATGTTACCGTTGAGACCTGCCCACAGTACCTGTTGCTCAACACCGGCTACACGCCGCGCCTGGGTAGTATCCTGCGAGTGAACCCACCGATTCGCGAGGCACGGCACAACCAACCATTGTGGGAGGCGCTCTGTGACGGGACAATCGACATGATCGCCACCGATCATGCTCCTCACGCGCAAGCCGAAAAAGTCAGCGAGAATATCTGGGCCTGCGACTGCGGCTTTCCCGGTGTCGAAACTCAAATGCCGTTGATGCTTACGCAGATCGCTCGACAACGCGCGAGCCTGATGGATTACGTTCGTTGGACGGCGGTAAACCCTGCTAAGGCATGGGGATTGTATGGTGTTAAAGGCGTCATCGCGCCCGGCGCACACGCGGACATTGCCATCGTCGACATGGAACGGCGCGGCGTCCTAGACCAAGATCGGTTGCACAGCATCGGCAAGACTTCGCCGTGGCACGGTTGGGAGGTGCAAGGGGTTCCTCTGCACACGATAGTTCGCGGACGCTTTGTGATGCGCAATGGGTCATTGGTAGGCGA
>SLAN01000011.1 GCA_007126865.1 Spirochaetales bacterium
CTCGCCGCGCTCTTCCCGACCATCCAGATGCTTACCTCGGCGGCGGCGGGGCTGCTGCTTCACGCGCTCGCACCCCCGGCCGAAGCCGCCCGGATGCTCGATTCGCCGAACTCCCTGCTCGTGACGGTGGGGATCTCGCAGATCATCGCACTTTTCGTGATCGCACAACTGGGGCGCCCTATACTCATGCCGGCAACGCGAAGCCGTATTCGCGACCTGCGCCTGCTGCTCGCTCTGGCAATACCGGTGCTCGTGCTCACGTTCGGCGGCCAACTCGTCGAGTCCGGCACCCTCGCGCTGCTCGACATCGATATGGGCCGCTATCGCGACATTCAGGAGGTTATCCTGGCCGCCGACCTCGTGGTCGTGCTTGTCGCGGTGGCCGTCATACCCGGAATCTGTGAAGAGCTCATCTTTCGGGAGATCATTCAACCTGCGACTACGTACACGCTCGGCGCGGTCGCCGGTATCGTGTATACCTCCGCGCTATTTGCTCTCGTCCATCTGGTACCAATTCAGATCGTCGCGGCATTCGCGTTCGGGCTGCTCTTCGGCTATCTGCGTTACCGTACGGGGTCGGTATATCCGGCGATTCTTGCCCATATCGCCGCGAATGCGATGGTCGCCGTCTACGGGCGTGCGACGGCCGATCTTCCGGAGGCCGCTCCTGTCACCGGAATAGTGGTCACCACCATCGCGGTCGGAGTTGCGGTCGTGGTCGCCGGAATCGTGTTGGTCGAACGGACGGTTCGGAGAAAATGTTGAGCGCGGCCGCGATCGCGTGCCGCCGGACACCTATGATTCGCTGTCGGTCAGAATCGACCGGACACCTATGATTCGCTGTCGGTCAGAATCGAGAGGAGCTGGGCCGGCGTCTTCGCCGAGAGCACCTGTTTTCGGCGCTTATCGTCCTTGAGCAGCTGGCTGACTTCCGCGAGAAACCGGATATGCGGTCCGGTGCGTCCTTTCGGCGACAGCGTCATAATGAAGATGCGTGCCGGCTTTCGATCGAGGCTCTCGAAATCGATCTTCTTTTTCGTAACTGCCACACAGGCGAGGAGCTCGTCCACCGCATCGGTCTTCGCATGCGGAATGGCAATCCCGTGCTCCATTCCGGTCGACATTCGCGATTCATTATCCATGAGCGCCTGAAGCGCAGCATCCCGGTCGCGGACCTTCCCCGTCCTGCACAGCATATCGAGCATTCCGACGATGACGTCGTTCTTGCTCCGGGCCGAGAGATCGGTAGTCACGAGATCCTCTGTCAATACTTCAGCCAGCATGGCTTTGAGCGTAGGCACCCCCACTGTCGTTGTCAAGAATGCGGATCGTGCACCGGCGGATCGCCGGCATCGGGGCCGGGGGCGTGCACCGGCGGATCGCCGGCACCGGAGGGTCACGCGACGGCAGTAACGTGCGCCGACCGATTGTCTTTTCGTCCGTTGCGAATTCGTGCTAACAATACCGGCCATGAAGCACACAGGTTCGAGCCTCGGTGTGGTCGTGCTGCTCACAGCCGTTTGGGTCGGGCTCAACGAGAGCACGCATCCGCTCATTATATTGAGCGGCCCGATTGTGGCGTTCGCTGCCGTCTACTTCAGCAATCGGTTCGTGCTTAAAGGCGATTACGCACAGCTGTACCACATCGGCCCCTGGACGCTGTTGAAGTACACGGTGTATCTCATTTTTCAGGTGTACACCGCCGGGTTTGCGGCGATGTGGCGCCTGGTAACCGGGAAGGTGAATCTCGACATTGTGCACATTCGAACCGAGCTCGAAAACGATTTCCACATCGCGCTTCTGGCAAACTCGATCACGCTGACGCCCGGCACGGTAACCGTAGAGAAACGCGGACGCGATCTGCAGGTACTCTGGATCGATGCGCATACGCACGACGCCGGCGAGGCCGGGGAGGAGATTAAAGGCGGGTTCGAACGCCTGCTTTTAAAGGACGAGGCACGATGAGCTTCCTGGTCGTTACTCTGGTCGTGATCGCATTTCTCCTGATCGGAAGTCTCGTGCGCGTATTCGTCGGTCCGACGGTGTGGGACCGCGTCCTCGGCCTCAACCTCGTTACCGCAAAGCTGGTCATGGCGATCGTCGTCTTCGCGTTCCTCGTCGACCGGACCTTTCTCCTCGATGTCGCCATTGTCTACAGCCTGCTCGGCTTTATCGCGAGTGTGCTTATCTCACGCTTCATAGAGGGAAAGGGTCAGGTATGATAGTGACGATCGCCGGCCAGATTCTCGTCTCGCTCGGGCTCGTATTCAGCCTGATCGGACTCTACAGCGTGCTCGCTTATAAGAACTTCTACGCGCGCGTGGTAATAACGAGCAAGATCGACACGATGGGCTTTATCACCTTGATCTTCGGAATGATGCTGCTGAGCGGTTCCTGGATCGTCGTCCTGAAACTCACGATCATCCTCCTGTTCGATCTTCTGACTTCGCCGCTGGCGACCACCGGTCTCGCTCATTCGGCGTTCCAGAGCGGCTACAAGATTCGAAAGGATTTCGGCCGTGGTTGAGCTGATCCTCCTTGTATCGCTGGTCCTTCTCGCGCTGCTCGCAATCCGGGCGGAGATTCTCCGGGTCGCGGTCGTCTTTTTCGGCATATTCTCGCTCGTCTGTTCGTTTCTCTACCTCTACTACCAGGCGCCCGATGTCGCAATCGCC
>SLAN01000297.1 GCA_007126865.1 Spirochaetales bacterium
AGGCGGCTATGTATCCGTCGCGCAGCGCTGTGATCTCAACCGGCACCCATACCGAATCGTCCTTGATTATGAGGTTATCAAGTGCACCGAACGTGCGCTCAGCCTCCTCGGGCCACATGTCGAGATTGAACGCGGAGTAGATGTGACCCGGGGTTGTGATGAAAGCGGTTTCGATCCCCACTGCTTCCAGCAGTGCGTTGAAAAGAACCGCAAGATCGTCGCAATCTCCGCCGCGGTATTCCAGGGTCTGCACCGGAAATTGAAGAAAGTCGAGCGCCATCGCATCCTGTGACAACTCCTCGTAGGGGCTTTGCGGATCGATGATGTACGTGATACCGAAGACGTCAAAAGATTCGAACAGCGCCATTGCAGTCCGGAAGTTGCTATTGATTGCCTGCAGGGGGGTATCGTCCATGACGCTCACAGTGTTTCGCGCGTAGCGCAGGACGTTCGGGTCACGCGCGGTTACGAAGGCTGCCGCTTTGCGATCATCGTCCCAGGTGAGCGCGTTCCGGTTGTAGATCAGCAGGGTGTCACGCCACGTCTGCGACGCTGAACGACCGAGGACAGTGTACTCGATGGTGATATCGGCGCTGACATGCTCTCCCTCGGTGACTCGCAAAATGCGGTTGTTGAACAGTGCGAGGAGCTCGGCGCTCACGGTCTCACCGCCGCGTACTCGCTCAAAACGTGCGAAGGACCTTGGCGAATCCATGTAGGTGTTCACGTAAAACGACATCCTCACGTTTGAAAGTGTATCGGCGCTGGTGTTATGCAGCTCGATTGCGCCGAACGGACCGTGGTTGTAGTGCTGGTAAAGGACCGGAAAAACCGGATCGATCCGAATTTCGGTCGGGGTGAACGCCTCGCGGCCCCCTCGGCCGAGACTATATGCTGTGCCGATAAACACCCGTGCGCCTTCGAACAGTCCGAGGCGCTGCATGTAGCCCCCTCCGGCTGAAAGCGAGATTCGCGGCGCGATCCGCCACTCGAGCATCAAGTCAGCTCCCGTGGACACCTGTCCCTCCGAGACACCGTCCCAGATGCTCTGCGTGTAGCCGCCGTAGATGACAGGACGCAGTGCCAGCGTTTCAGAGACAGGAACGCTGACCGCTGCGGTCGAGTGCACTCCGATCATCGTCACCGGCGAATCGGTATGCCTTGTCCCGACGACGTCGACTCCGAGATCACCGCCGAGTTGAAGCCACTGTAGCCTCGGTAGTGTATACCGCGCTCCGACGCGGGCACCGCCTCCGGGTTGGTAGAGATCAGGGCCTTCCGTTATAGTCAGCCCGAGCGGCACTACGAACTGTGGAAACAGAATAAGGTCGATGTCAGGCGAAGCGGAAAGAATGGTTGGCCAGACCAGCAACAGAATCCCGATAAGAACGCTGCGGCGTCGCACAGGTTACACCTCCCGCATATTACGCACTCGCACGATTGTACCGAATAGAGGGTGGTCCCACTGTCGCGAAGGGACGTTTTTTTAACGAGAAAGGACGCACATGCGGTTACCGGGACAGCGCGGATGGCCGAACCGACCGTATAGTGATTGAGCCCGTAATGTCACTGACGACCACCGCACGTTCCCGCCTCCGTGCCACGCGGTGAGCACTCAGGATTGCGCAACGAAGGTTATTATCCTGGATGCATGCGAATCACCTGCCCAGCAGTTCCGTTGCCACCGTAGCCTCGGAGCTCTCAGGGGCGATGCTCACCACGCGGTTCAGCTCCCGATGGGCCCGGGTAAGGCGCCCGCTCATTCGGTACCCGATCCCCATCAGCAGGTGTGCCGCCGGGAGCAGCTCCGAATCGCGTGCCGAGCTCTGTAAATAGCCGGCGAGCAGGGCGATCGCCTCGTCGGCCGCCGACACATCGAGGTGTGCCTGCGCGAGGGTCATTACATGTTCGTGGTAGTAATAGGTGTCGGTGTCGGGTTCATGCACCCGTAACCAGTACAACGCCTCGCGGCTCTCGCCCGAGAGGAAGAGCGAATATCCGAGATAGAATGCTGCCTCCGGTTCTTCGGCAGGCGTGGCAAACAATGCCGCCTCGTCGAACAGCTCGATGGCCATATCGATGTTCTCATTATCCAGGGCGAACCGGCCTTCTTCGATCAGCTCGGCCACGGTATCGCCGCCGAGCCATTCCAGTTCAGCGATGGGGGCCGCTTCATCGGCGCGGGTGCCCGCTACGGCTGGGGCGCGTTCGGTCGAGCTGGGTAAAACTCGTCGAAGCCGCTGCTGAATTCGTGAGAACAGCGATTCCGAAGCCTCCGAGGCATGCGCCTCCAGTAGATCTGCGACACGGTAAACGCCGGGGCGTGCGATTCTCAGTATGACCTTGCCGTCGCCCATCTCAAGATAGCTGTCCGCTCCCAACCGCAGCACGGCGTCTCGCGAGATTTCGTCACCAATTGAAACCGGTTTCCAGGTTTCCGAATGGTGGATGGATACCTCTCCCTCACGATACTGTATGCCGAGCTCCTCACTTCCGACCGGGAGTACTGCTGTGAGAAGCAGAACTACGCCTGTGACGAACGGACGAACACACCTCGATACCATTGAACAGCTCCTAGCCACACTGCTATTCCAGTATATCACCGCCGCCCGATGCGCGATCGCCCGAGAGGACGGTTTTTTCGCCCAAGAAGACGTCGAGGATCGATCCG
>SLAN01000272.1 GCA_007126865.1 Spirochaetales bacterium
GGCATGGACGGCTACGCTTCAGCCCGCGACTGCCGAAGAAGTGGTCGCGCATCGGGTTTCGAGTTCGGCTTCACGACAGCCTCATCCAGGTACAGGTGCGGTGCGACGGGGTGGAATACTCGCTGATCGAGGGGGAGCCACGCACTATCTACCACGAAGAGGAGGAGCTGCCACTTACCGCCGACTCTCCGGTGGTGCGCCCGCTTCCCGACATCCGACCAGATTTCCTGCGCGGTTAGTTTGTCGGACTTCACTTCGGTTATGTCCGGCAAACTGAAATCGTCGCCTCGGTCGTTTCTCGCTCCGTTTGCCGGGCAATCAGCGAGTCGCTCGTAAATCTTTGTGTTTGCCCTGAAATCGCCGCCACGCCCGCCACTTTTTCAGCTTTCCCTTCAATCGTCGCCTCATCTCTGACGGTAGTCTCCGGGTGAGATGGGTGTTTGCGAAACTCGATGTTGCGTGTGGGCACGCGGACGGGTGGTGAGGCGGTGGCAGGCCCGATGCACGACTCGACGGGGCCGACAGCTGTTCCGGCGGTGGGCGGCGATCGCCGTGTCAGTCGCCGCGTGTGCTGTGGCGAATGTGCATGCCGTTGACGTGCCGAGCGTTCCGCTCCTTTCGCTCTCGCTTTCGGCGGAGAGCAGCGGGGCAACCGAGAACGTTGCGCGGCTGCAATCGAACGAATATCTGCTGCTGCTTCGGGCTCGGTCGGCCGGCGGCGGCCCGCCGGAGTACAGCGGCGGTGTCGAATCACCGGTGCTTTCGCTCGGTTCACTTTCCGCTCGTGGGCTCGAGCGGACGCTCGAACGGCCGCTCCGCCTCGGCGCGTTGTCCGACGGCAGACTGCTCGCCGGCGGATACCGGCTGCGCCGGTCAGGGGGGTACGGCGAGTTGCCGGACGCTGCGGTACGGGTCGGCCCGGCGGCCGCCTTCCGCCGCAGTACCGAGCGCTTCGCCTCCGTCGGGGTCTCATTCGCGGCGGCGTTTGCGGGCGGCGTCGCACGGCCGTCGGTTGTACGCCTCCTGGCGGCCCGATCGGTGCCCACGGTTGCGCCGGAGGAGAGCGACTGGATTCTCGATCGACCGGAGCCGTCCGGAGGGCCGCTGTGGTACTTCGGGGTCGAGGCGGTGGGTCCGAGCGGATATGCAGGGCTCGTGCTGTCGGCCGGGGACACGGTGCGTTCCTCGGTGCTCGGGGTGGGGGTGGGCGATGTTCGCATCGGACCGGCCGATCTCAGAGCGATGCTCGGTGGGGTGTCAGGAGAGTTCGTCGGCAGCGACGGCATTCCGGCAAGTACCGATGCGCTGGGTGGGCTTCGGGTATCGCTGCCGCGCGGCCGGCTCGTGCGCCCCCTGGCACGCTCGGAGCTGCGACTCCGGGCGGCTGCGATCATGCCGCGGCAGGTGATACCGAGGTCGAGCGACTCACGGATGGGAATCGAGCTCGGTCCCGAGTCGCTGTTCGTTCAGCCGGGGTGGCGTATCCGAACCGATCTGTCCGCCGAGCGAGTGAAGCGAGTGCGACACGACGTATCGGTCCGCCTTCGCATTGCCGGCGGGCGATCGAGGAGCGACATCAGCGCCCGACGTGGATTCGATGACGGTGAAGCAGGGTTCCTCGAGGCGAGGATCGGCACGAGATTCACTCTGGGTGTTGCTCGGCGAGGTACCGGTGGAGCAAATCTGCCGGCCGCGGCGAACGACGCGCCGGAAACGGATATTACGCTCGAGGCTTCGGGTACGGTGACCCGGCGGGACTTGCGACCGGGAGATGTGGCGTTCATACCCGACGACGCTGAAGAGCCGCAGATGTCGGGGCGATTGCGAATATCGATGGCCGGTGAGCGTCTCGAAGCGGGAATGCGGATCGATATTGCCGATCGAGGGATACCTGTTTCTCGTTTCTCGGAGATCCTCTCGAGTCCCCTTGCATGGAGCGCGGGAACGATTTTCGTGCGGCTGGAAAGTGAGTTCGGCATGTTCCGAGCGGGCGATCCGGGGCGGTAACCTGAATCGCCTCGCTCGGCGAAGTGCTATCGGCTGCCGTCCGGCCACTCACCGACGAAGAGGACCTCGCGCTCGAGCTCGATGCCGAACGCCTCGCGGGCTCGCTCTTCCATGAGTCGGGCGAGAGCATCGATATCGCATGCGGTTGCATTGCGGTCGTTTACAACGATATTCGCGTGCAGGTCGGATATCTTCGCACCTCCGAGGCGGGTTCCCCGCAGACCGAGTCGGTCGAGCAACTTCCCGGTCGGCTCGCCGAAATCACGGTTGTTCTTGAACAGGCTGCCCGCGCACGGCCATGCGAAGTGTCCTTTCGATGTCCTGTCGGCTTTGTACGACTCCATCCTGCTCCTGACCGTCGATTCGTCCTCGGCGTGCAGGAGAAAACGCGCTTCTACGATAATCCAGTCATTCGTCTGAAAGGGAGTTCGTTTATATCCGAAATGGCGCGGGTCCGGACTCATCGCGTGCCGCGCCCCATCTTCGTCGAGGTAGTCTACCTGTTCGAGAATCTCGATAATGCTCGAGCCGTAGCAGCGCGCATTCATCCAGACTGCTCCACCGGTACTGCCGGGCATGCTGTAGAGAAAATCGAGTCCGCCGAGCCCTGCCGCGGCAGCCTGGTCGGCGGCATCGCTGACAGGCAATCCGGCGCCGACGGTCATACGCTCGTCGGTAATACGGACATGGTTAATGTCGCCGACATCGACAACGAGAGCACGGACACCGCGGTCACCCACGACGATATTTGCGCCGCCGCCGAGTATGAAGGTCGGTAGCATGTGTCTCCGCGCGAAACGTCGAAGCTTGGCGAGCTCTTCAGCGTCGGCGGGTCGAACGTAGACATCCGCCGGTCCACCCACCCGGAACGTCGTGTGAGCGTCCATCGGCTCGTTGAAGCGCACCTCACCCTCGATATTGATTCGGGCGCAAATATCCTGTAGCGTAGCCACGTCGGATATCTTAGAAGATGATCCAGCCGCACGGCTACCTCAAAGCGCGGGCGACACGCTCGTTACATGCGGAGTTCCTTGCGGCTGCAATTCGCTTCGGAGTGGACATGGGACTGACTTTTTTCAATACGTTGGGACGAAAACAGCAGGCATTCGCGCCGATCGATCCATCGGTGGTGCGTATGTACTCCTGCGGACCAACCGTTTACAACTACGCCCATATCGGCAATCTCCGTGCGTACGTTTTTGTCGATATCGTGCGCCGTGCGCTCGAATACCTCGGCTATAACGTCCGTCACGTAATGAACATCACCGATGTCGGCCATCTCACCGACGATGCCGATGACGGCGAAGACAAAATGGTCAAGAGCTCGCGCGAAACGGGACGATCGGTATGGGAAATCGCGGAGTTCTATACCGATGCGTTTTTCCGACATGCGGACAGTCTCAACATTACGCGCCCTCATGTAACGCCCCGAGCGACCGAGCACGTTGACGATATGATCGCTCTCATCCGTCGTCTCGAAGAGCGCGGATATACCTACCGCGGCGGCGGTAATATCTACTTCGATATCTCCAAATTCCCTTCGTACGGTGAACTCGCCCGAGTTCGGTCGGCCGGCGGCGACACCGGCGTCGGAAACAGCGAGCACGGACGGGTCGAGGCCGATCCGAATAAACGCAACCCGAACGACTTCGTACTCTGGTTCACGCAGAGCAAGTTCGAGAATCAGGCGATGCTGTGGGACTCGCCGTGGGGGCGCGGCTATCCGGGGTGGCATATCGAGTGCAGCGCGATGAGCATGCGGTATCTCGGCGAACAATTCGACATTCATTGCGGCGGGGTCGACCACATTCCCGTGCATCACAGCAATGAGATCGCACAGAGCGAGGCGGCAACCGGGCGGCAGTGGGTTCGCTACTGGCTTCATAACGAGTTCGTCGTTATGGACCGGGGAAAAATGGCCAAGAGCTCGGGTTCGTTCGTAACCCTCGACACGCTCACCGAAGCCGGATATTCCCCGCTCGACTATCGCTATTTCTGTCTTCTCGCTCACTATCGAAGCGAGATCCGCTTTTCGTGGGAGGCACTGGACGCCGCGAGGAGTGCTCGTCTGCGACTTGTCGAACGTATTAGAGGGCTTGCCGAGCGGGCACCGGAAGTGGCCGAAGAGCTCGGTGGGGGCCGGGCCGAAGTCGGCGGCGGATTAGCGGACGGTACGGCGGTCGACGGTGCCGATTCGAGCGGCACCGCCGACGCGGCGCTCAAGGAGTTCCGCGCTGCGCTCGAGGACGATCTGAACACACCGAAAATGCTCGCCGCCCTGCAGACACTCACGAAGGCGGAGACCGGATCCGTGGAGGAGATACTGACTGCGCTCGCCTCTATGGACCGAGTGCTCGGATTGAACCTCATTGCCGGGGCGACCGCCGAGCAACAGATACCCGAGGAGGTCGAGGAGCTCGTCGCCGAACGGGAGCAGGCGCGTAAGGAGAAGGATTTTGCCCGGGCGGACGAAATCCGGGATATACTGAAAGAGCGTGGATTTGTCCTCGAGGATCGGCCGTCGGGTACGAAGGTCAGTGTCGTCGGCCGGACGGGATGACCGGGATGTAACTTTCGGCGGGGTAGTGTTGTTGGTATTATGACGTGGGACAGCCAGAGAGACAGCGAATTCCAGCGCTTCTATGCCGATGTCTTCCCGATATTGGTGCGTGTAGTGTATCGAATCACCAACAACATGGATGCTGCCGAAGAAATCTGTCAGGAAGCTTTTATTCGCTACTACCAGCGGATGGATACGATCCCTGACGCACAGCAGGGCAAGTACTGGATCATTCGTGTGGCGAAAAATCTCGCGCTGAATCACGAAAAACGGAAGGGACGCGAACGTCGGGCGTATGAGCGCTCCTACCATGAACCGAAACCGACTGTGGAATCGGGTGAGGTCACTGCATTGCGGGAAGAGTCGGCCGACGCGGTGCAACAGGCGCTCGACAAACTGCCCGATAAGCTGCGCTCCGTGCTTATTCTGAAGGAATACGGAGAGCTGAGTTACAAGGAAATAGGCTCCATACTGGGAATCAGCGAAGGCAACGTTAAGGTTCGCGTGTTTCGGGCTCGCGAACGGCTGTTGGAGTTTCTGAAGGGAGAAGACGTGTATGTGCCCTGACGATGAACTGTTGTCCGCCTATTACGATAACGAACTTGAGCCGGAAACGGTGGCGTCGGTTGAGGCGAGCCTCACTGATGACCCCGAATGGCGGGACCGGCTCGAGGAGATCCGTGCCGCCAGCCACGCCTTGAAGGCTCAGCCCGAGCCTGACTTCGAAGCAGCACAACAGCGGGTTTGGGAACAGCTCCGGTCGGCTCGTCACGAGGTTCGCGAACCGGATGTGTTCCGCAAGCGCGTCTCGCTTCCCATGCCGCTCGCAGCGGCAGCGGCATTCATTCTGCTCGGTGCGGGAGTGCTGATTACCTATCTCGCAATCACTTCCGGGGTCGTACAAATGCCTACGCAGGCGAGCCGTCCGGCGGTCGATCGTGAGATAACCGTTCGCCTCGAAGATCCCGATGAGGTCGGTGCGTTGCTTCAGGCGTTGAATGCCAGAGAGCAGGTACGGCAGGTAACCATCGAGATGCCGGAGAACGCCCGCTTTGCGTATCAGGGCGAAGCGCGTCTTATACGAGCCGTTGATGCGGACTTCGGGATACGCGGAGGTGCGCGTTAATGCGAGCCGCCGGGCGGACTGCTGTGCTGCGGTCGCTTGCCGCAGCGGCGATTCTCCTGAACGCCGTCCCAGCCGCTTATTCGTTCGATCTCGAGGAGGCGATCGAGCTCCTGCAGGATCGGGCGTTGGTAATCGAGATAGTTGCACGAGTCACCGAGAACGGGCACGAGACCGTCTGGAACATGGAGCTTACCGAGCTCACCATTTCCGGACGTGCGGTGCAGGTAGAGCTCGAGGGCGGCGGGCTCGTATTGAACGTGCAGTTCACTCCGTATCAGGACGGCGATCGTCTGATTCTCGTCGCCCAGGGACAAACATGGCTCGGCTCGAGCGAGACCGAAGAAGTCACGTATCGCTCCGCGTATGAGAGCATACCGATATCGCTGGGCGAACCGGTGCTCTTCTTCCCCCTCGGAACGGCCCCTTCCGGCGAACGGAGCGAGGACATACTGAATGTCGAGCTCGAGATAAAGGTCGAGCCGTATCAGCCACGGGCCGAACAGTAACGCATGCCCGCATTTTCTCGACGACCGGCGTTCGCTGTTCCGGCCCTCATACTTCTTTCGCTTATAGTCGCTATTGCCCTGTTGCTGCTACTGACCGATCGCAGGCCGGAAATCGACCGGCTCGATCCGTCGGTCGGTGCCGACGGTGAAGTCATCACAATCACCGGTCGCAACTTCGGCGATGAGCGCGGTACCTCGTCCGTGTGGATCGCCGGCCGGCGGCTGACCGCGTCGAGATATCTCGGTTGGAGCGACAGCGAAATCTCGGTTGCCCTGCCCGACTTCACCGAGTCCGGTCTTGTCGTGGTCGCTACCGATAGCGGGGAGAGTGAGGGAGTGCTCCTGCGCCACCGTGACGAAGTGCCTCGCGCCGGGGGCGAGGGACGGACGACCGCGCGAGTCTCCGGTTATTCGCCCGGGGATCCGGCGATCGGTGATGTTCTCGTTGTCGCCGGCGACGGATTCGGCGAGCGGCGAGCGGGCGCTGAGGTCGAGTTCACCGGACTCGACGGTGCTTCGGTTCGCCCGGCGCCGGACGATTACGCGTACGAGTACTGGTCACCGAACGAGATTCGGGTCCGTGTTCCGTCGGGAGCCATGAGCGGACCGGTATGGCTCGTCTTCCCGGGCGGGAATGAGACCGAGCGCTATTCGCTCGGTACGGTGGAGGTTCGTCGAGTCGGAGGAGAGAAACGGCTCGGTGATCGGTTGCAGAGTGTCGTTGAGCGAAATATACGGATTCGCGGATTGGAGGCGCGCGGGAGTGACGGCCGCCTGCTGTTCTGGATGCCGCGTGTCCCGGACCGCGTGCAGCAAAGGGAGGCGTTCGTTCTCTCCGAGAACGGTCCACAACCGCTGTCGCTCGACGATGAGATGCTTCTCTACGAATGGCGGACCGACCGAGCGGGGACGCGTGTCGGCATCCGTCGAAACGAGCTCTTCGAGCGGGCCGCCGTAACCAGCGATCTCAGTACGGGATCAGTTCGTACCAGCTATGATACCGAATGGGAACTGTATCGGCGATACACCTCGTCTCGAGAGGGATTGTCCCTGGGTGAGCCGGTAGTCGAGACGAACGCATCAAGAGCCGGATCGAGCAACCCGTTGCAGTTCGCACGCAACGTCTATTCATGGATGATCTCCAACGTAGAGTGGAGCGAGGAGGGAAGCGCCGATGTCGTCGAGGTGCTGGAAGACGGCAGGGGAAACTCCGCCGGAATTGCAGACGCCTTCGTTGCTGTCCTGCGCGCGGGTGGGGTTCCTGCCCGACCGGTCCGCGGCGTATTGGTCGTCGAGCCGGGTGAGATGCCGTTCTACAGTTGGGCGGAGTTCTTTTTGAGCGGTTTCGGCTGGGTGCCCGCCGATGTGGCGCGTGCAGCGGGAGCAGGCGAACACTATGGAATCGGTGACAGTCTTGCGCTCGGTGAGCTGGACAATCGTGTCATAGAGTTTCGGGCCGGCATTCCCGAAACTCCGGTCTTTCACCCGGATGCGACACGTCACCGTGATATCGGCGTGTATGCACCACGGGCGGTGGTGTACGAGAAGGAGTCCGGAGCGATCTCCAGCATCGACTGGCCGAATCCTGTATTGCTTGGAACGCGAGAGGTCGATTGAGTACGCCGGCCGGGCGTCCCGGCGACACGCTCTCAGTAAGACCTTCCCAGTGACACTCGGCCGACTATTCTTCCTGATCGGCATCACGAAGGGTGATGCCGACTTCGTCGCTCAGACCGTCGCGCACGGCAGACGACTTCTTGTGCGTACCAGCCTCGTGGCCACCTGCTTCGTGCTCACCTGCCTCGTGGCCACCTGTATCGAGCGCTTCGGGTGTGTCGGATTTCTCCACCGGCTGCGCATCCTCTTCACCGACTGTCGTGTCGTCCGTCTCCGCGGTTTCTTCTGCGGCGGTGTTAATCGGCGGCTTCCCGGATTCGCCGTTTTCGGCCGAAGCGGTACCGGTCGAGAAAATGTGGAAGGTATCCAGCAGTTGCTGTACCTCCTGCATCCGTTCACGGTTCTGGTTGCTCGTGTTGTTCGTGACCACCATGCTCTCGAGAATCTCCTGGGCCCCCCGCTGTATCTCGCTCACACCATTCGTCACCTCCGCGGAGACACTCGCTGCGCTCTCCATGGCTCCCCGGATCTCGTCGCTGCGGCGGGCCATTTCCTTGGCATCGCGGGAGATACTCTCCGTGCTTTCAGTCACTTCGCTGCTCGACGCGAGCACTTCGCCGCTGCCGGAGGCAAGCTCCTGCATGCTCTGGGAAATCTCGGCGAGGGCGCTCGAAAGCGACTCCATCTCTTTCTGTATTTCGTCGAATGCACTTGCCGACTGATCGCTGGAGTGAAGCGCCTCGCGGATTTTGTCGGTGATATCACGCAGATTCTCATCGATGCGAGCGGCGTTCTCGCTCGTGCTCTCGGCGAGCTTACGAATCTCCTCCGCCACAACGGCGAATCCTTTGCCCGCGTCACCGGCATGCGCACTTTCGATTGCAGCGTTCATTGAAAGGAGATGTGTCTGTTCGCTTACGCTGTTGATGATCTCGATTATCTCGAGCATATCGTCAATGGCCTGTGCAATCGAACGGATGGTATCGTTGGTGCCGGTGATCTTCTCTGCGCCGCGCTGGACCGTCTCGCTCAGGTCATCGGCTCGACGCTTTCTCTCCTTCGCGAGGTTCGCAACGCTGCCGACGTTCGCATTCATCTCTTCAATAGAGCTCGAAACGGTTGCCATACTGTCGGCCTGCCGTCCGATCCGATCGCGTAGGGTGCGTACGCTCTCGTCAATGGATCCGACGTTTTCCGCCGAAGAGGAGATGCTCCCGTCGAGCGTGTGAAACTGTCCTCGAATATTCTCGATGTTCGATGTTATCTCATTGAGCGCCGATGTCGCCTCTTCGGTGGATGCGCCGAGATCGTTCTGAAGTGCGTCGGCCTGAACGACCGCAGCCTGAACCGCGGCGAAAAACCCGGATGTAGAGGCGATTACGCGGTTAATGTTCCGGCCGAGCTCACCGATATCGTCCTTGCCCTTGTCTTGAGACGAGACGGTGAAGTCACGGTCGGCGAGTCGGTCCATTACCGAGCCGAGATTCTGAACGCGGGTGGTGAAGCGTCGCGTGAACACCACGAGAAACAGCGACCCGGCAATGATCGCCGCCAGGGTAACGCTCAGCGAGACGATGAGATTCTGCCGCATGATCGCCTCGGCGTTGAGCGCGATTGTATCGACCAGTTCGCCGAGTATACCAACGATGAAGTCGGCACCGCTTGCGACCGCCCGATCGATTCTGGTCTCCACACGTCCCATCTCCACAATGAGCGTTGGGTCGCTGTGTTCCAGCCGACGCAGCTCTAAGTGCAATCGGGTTACGCCCTGAACCGATAGTCCGCCCGGCAAATCGGCGGCGAGTATCCGCTCGATTCCGCTTTCGGCGCTGTCGAAGTCGGTTCCGATCGAGTTCCACACGTTCAGTGCTCCCTCGGCTCGCTCAGCGAGGGCATCGGGTAGTCGATGCCATTCCGGGTGCTCGGCTAAGCGTTCCATCGCCGTCTGGGCGCGCTCGCGTTGGCCGATGTAGTTCTCATAGACGACCTCAAGCGGATTCCGTGAAATGAGCAGATTCTGCGTATATCGCATCGCGAGATTCGTTTCGCGGATCGCACGATGGGCGGTATCGGCAATTCGGTAGAGCTCCTGAGCGTTCACGGCCGTCCATACGAGAAAACCGACGCTTACGATAAACCCGCCCATGATCGTGATGATCGCGGCGTTGAGCTTCGTCGATATTTTCATTGCATCACTCGATGCCCAGCATTGTAGGGTGCCGACAGATTGCCTGCAACCCGAATATCGCCCCGAGCGTCGATACTTCGACGCATCTCTCTCTCGAGCGAGCGAAATCGATAAATCGGGTCACATTGACACTCTCGGAGGGCTTCCCTATCCTTGAGCGTTACAAGGTGGATTCATGTCACAGACAACTATTGAGACGACGGAATCTGTGCTGCGCACAGTCGATCCTGAACTGGCCGAGGCGGTTGCGCTGGAAGAGCGCCGACAGCTCGAGAAGATCGAGCTTATTGCCA
>SLAN01000254.1 GCA_007126865.1 Spirochaetales bacterium
CAGGATGCTGGAATCGGCGGCCCGTGCGTCGTCGAGACCGTCGGCCAACAACTGGTCGGCCTCGCTGATGAGTTCGATGAGGTCGGGGTCGTCACCGGCGGCGAGTCGCTGGCCTGCTTCGGCGCGAGCGGTCTTGGCACAGTCGTTGGCCGCGTCGTCCGTGAGCCCTCGCCCTGCCAGGTGTCGTTCTTCGAACCGCGTCCTGGCGACCGGGTCGGGAATCGGCCAGAGCGCGTCGATGACGAGGCCCAATCGCAGCGCGTCGCCGGGACCGGCCGTGCGCGCGCGCTCGAGGAGTGGGCGGGCTCCGGGGCCTGCGTCCAACACGAGCTGGTCGGCGATCCGCGGCAGTGCCTCACCAGGGATGCGCTGCAACGCCGCGGCTGCGACACCGGTGTTCGCCCATCGGAGGACGTCCGCCATCGAGGGCCGGTCGGCGGCCAGGCCGAGGCCTGCGCGGTAGAGGGTCCGCCAGGCTGTGGCTCGGTCGAGGATCTGCGATGTCGGCTGCGGGTACCCGTGCGCGGGGGCGAGACTGACCAGCAGCTCGACCATCCAGCGCGCGTGACGCAGCGCCGGGTCTATGGCGTCGACCTTGAAGAGCGACGTGACCCCGTCCCAGGGCGACGGATGCTGAATCTGGCCTTTCCACGCACGCGCGGCAAGCTCTTCGCCGAGGTCTGCCATGGGGACCGGGGTGATCAGTACGAGACGACCGTCGGGGTGGTCCACAATCGCGGCCCTGGCTGCCAGGACCGACGGCGCGGGGACCACCCGAAGCGGGCCGATGTCGCTGTCCACCTCGTCTGGGCCGTCCCAGGACGGCGCACCCGCGACCACCAGCAGACGTGCCCCACGGTCGTGGCGCGCGTACTTCGCCACGACGCCCCGCAGGGCAGCCTCCGTCAGCGGTCGCACCGCGGTGGCGACGTCCGTCATCGATCGAACTCCCAGCGGATCTCGAGCGATCGGATACGTCCGGCCGCCTGGAATCGCGCGAGGAACTCCCGCGCCGCCTCGTCGGTCGTGAACGTCTCGGTGCCCGAGTCAGCCAGCTCGGGTCCCGGCGGAGGAGCTGGCGGAGGCGGAGGCGGATCCTTCCTCGGCTGCTTGGCCGCACGCGCCATCAGCCCGGTGGCATCGTTGGTGACGCTCACGAGCACTGGCACGAGGTCCGTCGCCAGCTGGTCTGCCTGGACGGCGTCGGCGAGCCGGGATCGCAGGACTCCCGCCTCCCCTGCCCACTCGCCTCCGAGCCCGAACGCATGGCGGAGCAGATCGAGGTTCGTGCGATCCACCGCCGCAGTCACTTGGCCCGCCCGAGCGATCGACGTTGCGAGCGCTTCGGGCGTGGTGGGGATGTCGGCCGCGGCGAGGAAGCGGACGACCGCGACGTCGTCGGATGCCGCGGTGATGCCGTCGAGCAGGGTCTGCGCCGCCCTAGCGTTAGCCCGCCGCGGCGCCTCCGAGGGCACGCCGACGACCTCGGCGACCCGTTCGAGCGCGTGCGGCAGACTCCGACACGCCTCGACGTGCTCGGACGCCTTGGTGCGGATCTTCCCGGACAGGGTCGCCACGTTGCCGGCGTTGAGCGTCGGGCTGGCGTCGACGCCGAACACGGCAGGAGCACGCCGCCGTGCGGCCTCCCACTCCTCCGGAGTGCACAGCTCGAGGGTACGCAGCTCGACCCGACCGTCGATCCGGTCGATCGTCGGGCTTAGCGTCATGCCGTCCAGCAACAGGATCCGGTCGGTCTCTACGGCGTAGGCCGAGATCAGGAGGTTGCCGACCTGTTCGTCGAGCGCCATGCGCTGCGGCTGGTCGAACCATTCGCGCAGCTTGGCGGCCGTTATCGGTCCGCCCGCTGAGGCGTGGAGTCGGTGAACGTGGTCGCGCCAGTGCCGGTCAAGGTTGAAGTGCGCCTCACCGACGATGCCAAGCTTGAGCGGACCGATGACCTTCTTGAGCAGCGGTCGGTCGGCGGGGGCGAGCTCGAGCCGTCGGTCCTCACGCGCGGCCGCCTCCTGCACGAGTTCCAAGGAACGGACCAGTTCGCCCTTCTTGACCTCCTCGGGGAACTCCGGATGAGCAGGTGCGACCGTCGCCCACAGCTGGTCGAGCAGAACCCCGAAGGCATCCTTGAGCGAGGTTGCTACGGGCGGGGCGATCGTCACGGCGGCGTCGAGGACCGGGAACTGATCAGCCAGGTCGATGTCGTCCTGAACGTGCTCCGGGTCGGGCGAGGTGACGCCGTACGCCTGTCGCATGATGTCGGTGAGCTGGACGCGCAGCTGGTCCCGGAGGCTCTTGAGCACATCGCGGGCCTCGCGACGCTGGTCCGCGGGGAGGTGCTCGGTGTTCTGGTCGAGCCGGTCGCCGGTGAGCAGGAACTCGAGGCAGACGTATCGGCCGAGGGACGCCTTGGCCTTCTCGGTCAGTGACTTCGGGATCCAGCACATCGTGGGCGTCGGCCCGATGCTGAGGCGGAGCTCCTGGGCACGGGCCAGGTCGTCCTGCGGACCGCGTTCGTCGTCGATGTCGAACGGGTAGTCGATGACGACCTTGGGTCGGTCGAGGCTCGCGCGGAACTCGCCGTCGGGCAGGTCCCGTGGTTCACGGACGTTCGCGAAGGCGAGGTCGACCTCGCGGCGGCGGCCACGCCA
>SLAN01000113.1 GCA_007126865.1 Spirochaetales bacterium
CTTCATCTTCTTCACATGCTTCATCGTTCTTCTCCTGAGTGAGGGCCCATGTGAGGAGGTGCTGCCAGGCGGCAGCGACTCCTCGACCGGAGAACCGGTCTGGGTCGAATGCGGGTTGGTTGGTCATGCGCGCTCCGACTCAGTGACCGACGAGCACCATCGGGGCATCATCAGAGGCCGGTGTTGCGATCGAGCCTGAGTCGCTGCGCAACCAGCACCGTCCGAGGCCAGACCCGCCGCGCAAGGAGGTGCCTGAACCGCGTCACGTTGACCGGCGTCGAGGCCACCACGAGGTCGGACGCGACCATCAGGAGGAGGCCGATTACCCCGCAGGGGGGGGTAGCCGCAGCAGCAGGCAACGGCGGCCAGTACCGGCGGCACCGTGGTCGCCAGCACGTCTGCTGGCGATGGATCCGGGTACCCGGTCCCCCAGCCCCGGCCGCGGCGACGCGGCCACCGGGACGGTCCTGAGCGGAGCGCGCTGCTGGCGTCCGAGTCCGATGACGTCGCTGGCGCACTCGGTGTGACCCCGAACCACGCGTACCTACGCGGACCGTGCTGGCGTGGGTGCTGGCCGGGCCGCAACGGCCGGTCTAGACATCCCGCTGTTGTGCGGAACCGCGGTCAGCTGCCAGCCAACGCACGGCGCACGCGGGCCGAGCCCGTCAGCTTGGATCCCCGACGGCAGAGCCGGCCGCTGACCCCGATGCGTCGGATGACTCGCCACGCGGTGAGAGGCCGCCATGCGACCACTGTCCTGCGCTGAACACGCGGGCAATCGCGATGGCGCGACAACGTGCGCGTGCTGCGCGACGCCCCAGGATCTGGCTGGATGCAGTCCGACACGACGCATCCGTGCTGGTGCCGGTGAGACCTGGGGCGAGGTGCGGCGTTGGTCACGTGCCCCGCAGGCCTCGGCGCGCACCTCCAGCGTCAGGGTCTGCCGGGGGTTCCTCGTGCTGGCCTTCGGGCGGCTGCAACGACGGCTTCGCTGGCCGGCCCGGGTGCTCGGTCGGTGGTCAAGGTGAAGACCGAACCATCCGCCCGCCGCAGCAGCCAGTAGAGCGAGTCGTCGTCCGCCAAGGCGTAGCCGGAAGCGACCGGGATCCCCGCTCCGCCACCGGTGGGAATCCGCTCGATCTGTGCGGTGGTCCCTGCCACGAGGACATGCAGGGCATCCTGCCCGTTGGCTGTTGGGAGGAACCAGGACCAGCCTGGATCCGCTGGGGCCGGCTGGATGGTCGGGGTGCCATCGGCGGCCGCAGGCGGTTGCGTGGGAGCCGCCTCAGCAGGCTCGCCGGGCGCTGCCAGCGGGGCCGGCATCGTCGGTGAACCGGTGAGCACTGGCGGCAAGCGGTCGTGATGGAGCAGGGTGACGGTCTCGCGGGCACGGGTGAGTGCGACGTACAGCAGCCGGGGTCCCATGACGGCATCGGTGCGGTACAGCGCTTCCGGCTCGAGTACGAACACGTGGTCGAACTCGAGCCCGTTCGCCGATGTCGCCGGGACGAGCGTTACCGGCATGTCAAGGGATCGAGCTGCCCAGGTGTGTCGGATGCCTGCGTCGTCGAACGCCTCGGAGACCCGGCCCAGGGTGTCGTCGTCGGCGATCACCGCTACGGATCCGCTGTCAGCCTCGTCGGGTAGGACCGTCTCCACGAACTCGATGAGGCTCTGGTCGAGCTCCTTCGCGTCCACGCACCGCAGCACCGCGGGGTCGTCACCGTCGACGAGCACCGAGGCAGCCGGTTCGATCTCGACGTCGATGCTGGCAAGCAGCCGGTTCGCGTAGTCGAGCAGCGGCGCGGTTGTTCGGTAGCTGTGGCGGAGCTGAACGACCTCGTCCACCTCGATGTCCGCACTGCCGAGGTGGTCCTCCCAGCGGCTCGGGGCCCACGGTGAGGTGCCCTGGGCGAGGTCACCGAGGACCGTCATGGCGCCGTTCCTGCTGAGCCGGCGACGCAGCATCCGCAGCTGCATCGGTGAGAGGTCCTGGGCTTCGTCCACGACGATGTGGAGGTAGCGCGTGCCGAGTGCGGGTGTCCCGTCGAGCTGGACTGCGGCCTCGTCGAGCAACGGAAGGTCGTCGACGGTCCAGGCACGATCGCGGAGCCGGCTCGTCGGGACCAGGATCGCTTCCCGCTCTTCCGGGGTGAGCAGGCCCTCTGACGCCCGTTGCAGCAGGATGCGGCCGCTGGTCAGCTCGTGCACGACCTCGCGCGGTGAGCGGGTCTCCATCAGTCGGTTGAGCGCGTTCTCGAACTGTTCGGGTGCCTCGCTCGCGATCTGCATCCCCCGCCCGCGTGCGTTGCCCGGGACCGGCTGGCCGTGCCGGGCGCCACCGAGCGTGTCGAACAACCGGCCACGCAGCTCTTCACGACGGCGGTTGTAGGGCGCCGCTGAGTCCCTGACTGCGGAGAGCAACCGTTCCACCTCCGCCTTCGGTACCCGGGACTCGTCGATGATCAGGTCTGCGTCGTGGTCCCAACTGATGCGTGCGTCGAGATAGCGGCGGATCACCCCTGCCATCACGGCCCGCCCCTTGATCTCCCGAGCAGCGGGACGATCGCGGCCCTGGGCGCGCACCGCGTGGTCTGCGAGCCCGTTGATGGACGTCTGTGTGACGGCGGCACGGCCGAGCTCGGGCAGGACC
>SLAN01000229.1 GCA_007126865.1 Spirochaetales bacterium
AGCGTTGAAGGAGTCGTGCGCACGCTCAAGAAGCTGGAAGCAGACGGTGTGCTTTCGATCAAGGGGCGGCGAATTAAGGTTATTGACCCGTCGGCCGTACGAAGCCAATGCCTCCATCACTGTACCGAGCGGCAACCGCACCAGGGCGAAGTGCAGTGCCGCTGCCTTTTCGATGCATGAGTCGCTGACGAGCTGTCGGCCGTCGACGGTGGGAATTCGGTTTCGGCCTGCCCGCCCGTGCATGCAAGCTCTTACGACCGTCGACGACGCGCTGACATCGTGTCTCTATCGTAGATCAGACGTAGATCAGAGCGCCTTTTCGATCCGCCTCAGTGCGTGTTCAACGTTCTCGTGGCTGTTGAAAGCGCTTATCCGGATGAAGCCTTCCCCCATTCGTCCGAATCCGACACCGGGTGTGATGACGACTGACGCTTCGTAGAGCAAGCGGTCGAAAAAGCTCCAGCTATCGGTGCCGGTCTCAATCCACACGTACGGGCTGTTACGGCCTCCCCAGCAGTTGTACCCGTGCCGTTGCACGGCATCGCGAATGAGACGCGCGTTTCTCATGTAGTAGGAGATGCGCTCGTCGACTTCCCGTTTGCCCTCCGGACTGTAGATCGCCTCCGCAGCGCGCTGTACCGGATACGATACACCGTTGAATTTTGTGGATTGCCTGCGATTCCACAGCGCGTGTAGCGAATGTCGCTTACCGTGATCGTCCGCAGCTCGAATCGCTTTCGGTACTACCGTGAATGCGCAGCGTGTACCGGTAAAACCTGCGGTTTTCGAGAAGCTCCTGAACTCCACGGCGCATTCTTTCGCACCCTTGATCTCGAAGATGGAACGCGGAATATCCCGGTCGCTGACGAAACGCTCGTACGCAGCGTCGAAGAGAATAAGCGCGCCCGCGCCGAGTGCATAGTCGACCCAAACCTGCAGTTGGTCACGAGTCGCAACCGCACCGGTTGGGTTATTCGGGAAGCAAAGGTAGATCAGGTCAACGCGATCGCTTGGCGGCATCGGTACGAAATCGTTATCCGGTGTGCCTTCGAGATACCGTAAGCCCTCGTATCGCCCATGGTGATAGCCGGTGGCCCTGCCGGCCATAACATTCGTGTCCACATATACCGGATATACCGGATCCGGCACTGCGACCGTAATATCGTGTGCCAGGATGTCCAGAAAGTTTCCGGTGTCGCATTTGGCGCCGTCGCTGATGAAAATCTCGTCCGGCTCGATATCGAGTCCGCGGTAGTCGTTCTCGGCGATCGCCTTGCGCAGAAACTCGTATCCCTGTTCGGGTCCGTAGCCGCGAAACGCCTTCTCCGTTCCGAGCTCGTCGGCAGCACGCTTCATGGCCTTAACCGAGACATCGGGGAGGCTTCGAGTGACATCGCCGATGCCGAGCTTGATGATGTCAGCATCCGGATTCTGCTTGAAATGCTCGTTCACTTTCTCGGCGATTCGCGAAAAAAGATAGCTTGACGCCAGCATTGCATAGTGGGGATTCATTCTGATCATGACTTGCTCCGAGTTTCGATTCTGTTCTATTCTCGCCCTGTCGTGTCCGTTGATTTTAACACAATCGAACAGAAGGCAAAGCAGCTACTGCCGCCTGCGAAAGAAGCGGGTCAGAGTCTGCAACTTATCTGTGATTTGCTCTGTGAGCAAGTCCCGTACTACGACTGGACGGGCTTCTACTTCGCAGTTCCTGATAAGCGGATTCTTGTACTGGGTCCCTTCTGCGGAGAACCGACTGAACATACCCAGATTCCGTATGGTCGAGGTATCTGCGGTCAGAGCGCGGAAAGTCTGGAGACATTCGTCGTTCCCGATGTCTCGGTCGCCCGGAACTATCTCAGTTGCAGCGTCAAAACGAAGGCGGAAATTGTAGTGCCGGTCTTCCTGAATGGGAGCTTTGTCGCCGAAATCGATATCGACAGCCACACCCGGGAACCGTTCGGACCGGAGGACGAGCCGTTTCTGCGACGTATCGCTGAGCTGGTCGCCGAGCATATTCCGACTGTCTTCGATCCGTCACAATCCTGGTATTCGTCCGATATTCAATTCTGAAGTGAACTCCGACGAACTCCTGATATACCTCCGATAATCAATTCCGAAGTGATGTCCGGCAAACTCCGCGGCCGCTGCGATCGTCCTGCTGCGATCGTCTACATAGACTGTCGCCGAATCGAAGGCGATTCGTGTCAGGTTGGGTCGTTGTGCCGCTCCTCGCGAAAACCACCTGCCTTGTGTATGTCGATTCCGCCCTCACGCAGCCTGAACACCGCCTCTTCGAGCCGGCGGCGACGCTCGGCGCCCCTATCGTTCTGATCGAAAAGCTCGGGCTGTTTTGCCACTGATTCGGGAGATTGCACATTTTCCAATCCACAACCGAGAAGGCGCAACGGTGAGCGGTCCCACCGTTCATCAAGCAGTCGCCTCGCTTCACGATAGAATTCGTCGGTACTTCCGATTGCGCGCGGGACGCTTCTCCGTACCGTATGTGTTGAGAAATCGTGTTTTCGCAACTTGAGCTGTACGGTGCGGCTGATTCCACCCTCGCGATATCGACGGTACATGACCTGTTCGCACAGATCGAGCAGGATCGCCTCGAGAATCTCCGGATCTGAGATATCCCGCTCGAATGTGGTCTCGGATGATATCGAGTGTGACTTTCGCGTTCCCGAGAATATACCGGGATCGATTCCACGAGCGATCCGGTGAAGAAAGGTGCCTGCCGCCTCCCCGAAATGGCCCCGTAGTGTTTCGATACGCTGTGCATGAAGATGGGACACGCGCGTAATGCCGAGCGCTTCGAGGCGGGAGCGGGTCTTGCGTCCGAGTCCCCAGAGGTCTCCCAGGTCGAGGCCGAGGACGAAGTCTTCCTCTCCGCCGGCTTCGACGTAGTGAAGCCCATCCGGCTTGTCGAAATCGGATGCCATTTTCGCGACAAAGCGAGTAGCGCCGATACCGACGGATGCAGTTAGACCGAACGCCTCGTGAATGCGTCGCTTAATCCTGCGGCCGACCTCCACCGGATGACCGGACAGGCGCTGGGTCCCCGTAAGATCGAGAAATGCTTCATCGACTGAGATCTGTTGAAGTGTCGGCGTGTACTCCGAGAGTACGGTCATTATCCGGGCGGAAACCTCCTGGTAGCGCCCCATGCGGACCGGAAGGAATACGGCGTGCGGTGCACGACGTCGGGCCTCCGCAGCGGGCATAGCGCTGTGTACGCCATAGGTGCGAGCCTCATAGCTGCAGGCGCTGACGACCCCGCGACCGTGTTCGCTTCCTCCGACGATGACCGGCTTGCCACGGAGCTCTGGTTTGTCGAGCTGTTCGACCGATGCATAGAACGCGTCAAGGTCGACGTGGCAGTAGACGGTGCTGCGTGCCATTCAGGGCTCGCCCTCCGCGTCCTCCTCCTCCTCCGTGAGTCCACTGGTGATGGGGAATGAGCCGCGTTCAATCGTCCGGGCAAACGGGAGTACGTACTGTGCTTCCGTGCGCGGAGGTACCGCCGGTAGCTCCGCGGTGTATTTCAGCTCCACCTCCAACTCCACGGGGATCACGATCTCGACCTCGATCGGTCGAGGAGGGTTGCGACCGATGTGGATGAGAGTACGGCGCCCCTCTTCGACGGGCGTAAACGGAAAGTTCGAGTTATAGACGAGCAGTGGCGCGTCTGAGTGCAACTCGATATCAAGCGAACGAATTCGTTGCGGTGCATTGATTTCTATGCGGAACTGGGTCCTTCCGAGAAACGATTCGCTATCTAGTACTGCCATCGTCACCATGCGATCGGGCAGGTCCATCTCATTTCGGCGATATGTTGTCCGCGATCCGTCGGGCACAAATCGTGTGCGCCCGTACTCGATCTCGGGAAGTGCAGCAGTGCTTGCCAGCTCTATAGCACGTGAGTTCTCCTCGAAGTTTCGACTGTCCGTAACTCTGACGATTTGCGGAGTTTCATCGTCGAATGGGGGAAACACGAGTAGATAAACCGCGAGTGCCGTAGTTGCCGTAACCAGCACCGTGGTAACGAGTTTTACGGCGAACGCGCTACGCCCTTTGCGGGGATGTGAGAAGAGGAATCCCAGCCGGATGAAGAGCAGCAAGGCAGGTAAGAGCGCCGCAGAGAGCAGGAGGTCGCCGAACCAGCCTGTAATGAAGACCTCGACCACTTCTTCGGCATGTCGGGTGAAGGCCACCGTAGCCAGAACTGCCAACGGAACAAGCGAACCCGCAAGCCAGAGCAGCTTCATGAGTCTGCGGCGAGAAATCGAAAAAAGGAATACAAAGATGAACGCGATGAGGAAGTAGGCCGAGAGAGCGATATTGAGCGCGGCGAAGACGAGGATGCTTACAAAGACAATAACGAGCGCGCTCGCCGTGTAGAAGCTCCCGTTTCGCGAAAGCGGCAGGCGTCCGACAAGCAGATACGTCGCCTGAAACAGCGCGCTCGCCAGAGTAAGCTTGAACAGCACGGTTACCAGCGGTGCGAACCGCCAAAGCTCGGGGATCGGGCGGAGAGAGAGCAGCCACTCTGCAATCGCGCCGGCGACGCCCAGATACGCGAAAACCGTCCCGAAGAGGACGGGAAGAGTCCAGAAGTTGCGGCGTATGGTCCTGATATAGCGAGCGAGCGGCTTTCGATAGACACTCCCGTAGAGCATCGCAAGCCCGGCTACCGCGAGGAGTGCGATGAGGTAGTTTCGCTCTCCAACGGCAAAACGGCGGTCACCGACCGTGAGAGCTATCGTGTGACGGTCCCAACGCTGCGGTATCCCCTCGGAGAAGTGCTGCGGGAGTTCACTAAGCGCTTCTGCGAGTAACTCTGCGGCGTGTCGGCGTTCGGCTGCAGTTCCGGAGACCGGCGACTCGAACCGCTCGTCCAACGCATCGCGTCGTTCCATGTACCGGCTGTCTGCGTCAACGAGCAGTACGGCCGGAACATCTGCGGCGAGCCATGGCTCGAGCAGGAAGCTGCGCCCCGGAGGAGCTGCGTTAATCCGGAAGAGTTGAGTGGCGCGATCGTCGATCACGGCCGGGATTCCGGCGGACTCGGTCAAATTACGTGCGGCTCGTGCGAGCCAGTCCGGCGCAACCATGCCGCGACTTCCTGAAAACACCACGAGCTCTGATGCACCCTCCGCCCATCCGGTCGCACCGGCGACATCGACATATACGAGCGCCTGCGGTGGATCGGCATCGACTCTGTCGAGCACCAGGCGGGATCCGAGCGGGAACTCCGGCCCAATGCCGCGTTCGGCTCCGAGGAAGTAGAAGTCGATCGAAACCGGCGGCGTCGTTTGTGCTATCCGTGAGGCTGCAATCAGCGCTGCGGATAGACTGATCGCACCTGATCTCGACAACGGAGCCCGTTCGGGAGCGGAAACCGGAACGGCAATTGCGAGTCTGTCGTCCGACCGGCCTGCAATATGCGCGTGAACGACCGATGAGAATGAGTGAACGCCGGGAAGCTCCTCGAACCGGAGTCGGCTATGCTCGACACCGAACTCGTCCAACGAACGCTCGATTAACTCGAAAACCCGCCGTTCCCCGGTTGCGCCCTCGAAGAAGGGATACGCCGCCTCGATACTTTCTACCTGGTACGGGAGCGAGTCGGAATTCGATGGCTGGGAAAGAAGCGGAGAAGCTGTTATGATCAAAGTCACGAAGACGGCACAACGCAGTTTCACTAACGAACAGACTACGGAGCCGGAAGCTCGTCGGTCAAGCTACGGCGGGGTGCTCCCAATCCGACAAACTCCGAATCGGTCCGGCTACAAGGAACGAAGGCAATGGATCTACTTCCGGAAATCGAACAACGCTTCAGTGTACGCGAGTTCACGACAGACGATATCGATCGAGGCTCGATCGACCGTATTATCGAAGCGGGACGGCGCGCCCCGAGCGCGAAGAACCGGCAGCCGTGGCGTTTCATCGTCGTCCTGGATACGGCGCTCCGACAGCGACTTCAGGACGCCTGCTTCGGCCAGGAGTGGGTAGGCATCGCTCCGGCAACGATAGCACTGTGCACGACGAACATCGACTACAAGATGCCGAACGGTCAGTTAGCGTACCCGGTCGACCTCAGTATCGCCGGTAGCTTCATGATGCTTCAGGCAGTGCGCGAAGGACTGGGAACATGCATGATCACGACGTTCGATGAGCAGGATGTGAAATCGATTCTCACCGTGCCATATTCGATGCGGGTTGTAATGCTTATCACCATGGGGCATACCGACAGCGAGAAACCGCATCTCGATCGACTGCCGACCGAGCGGATAGCAGCCTTCGATCATTGGTAGAGTTTCACTCACCACCTTCGGCCGGATACTCGTATTCGAGTGAGTCAAGTCGCGCCTTCTGTTCGATCGCAAAATCGATCACTGCTTCGATGAGCTCAGGATAGCTCAGGCCGTGTTCACGGCATAGTACGGGAAACATGCTGATTCGCGTGAACCCCGGGATCGTGTTTATCTCGTTAAGCAGGATTTCGCCGGTCGTGTCATCGACGAAAAAATCGACACGAGCGAGACCGTGGCAGTCGATGGCGCGATACGCGCGAACGGCGGTATCGCGTATCCTCGCGTTCACATTCTCATCGACCTCCGCCGGAACGATCAGGGCGGCACCGTCTTCATCGAGGTATTTCGCACGATAGTCGTAGAAACCGTCTCGGGGGACGATCTCTCCGATAGCCCATGCACGCGGCGAGCTATTTCCGGTGACCGAGCATTCGACTTCTCGCGCTGTTATTTCCGGTTCGATCACGAGCTTGTAATCAAAACGGGCCGCATGTCGTATGGCATCGGCGAGCTCGCCACTCGATTCTGCACGCGCAACTCCGACGCTGCTGCCGCCGCGAGCCGGCTTCACGAACACCGCACGCCGGCCGAACTCGTCACGCGTTCGCTGCTCGATCTCGCAGCGAACGGCGTCGTCGAGGCCGGTGTGTGGAAGTTCGACCGAAACGAACGGGACGCACTCAAGTCCCGCCTGCATCCAGAGTGCCTTGGATAACGCCTTGTCGAACCCGATCGAGCTACCGGCGACTCCCGCGCCGACATAGGCGAGTCCACCGCATTCGAGATAACCCTGCACCGTCCCGTCCTCACCGAACGTTCCATGGAGAACCGGAAAGACGGCATCGACCGGAATATGCGTACCGTCGTCCACGTGCAGTCCCGCGGAAGGGATCGCGTAGATGCGCGGTCGATCGGAATCTACCTCGATAGTAGCGTTCGAAGTGCGTATACGCTCAATCCAGGTCTCGGATTGCAGCCGCCATATGCCGGATTTCTCGATTCCGATGAGAATCACGCTGTTTCGCTCGAGATCGATATTGCGGAGAATGCTCGTCGCCGATTGGAGAGAAACCTCATGTTCACCGCTTCGCCCACCGTACAGTAAGGCGATACGTCTTCTTTCACCCATTTCGATACCCCATATCGTTCAGGAGCTCCCGGGCGACCGTGAGCTCGTCCCAATCAACGGCGCCATCCTCGTAGATGATGCTCGACTCGTGTCCCTTCCCGAGGAGCAATACCGTATCGCCTACCGTGGCGAGTCGCAACGCCCGGCGAATAGCTTCGCGGCGTTCCGGAACGAGAAACAAGTCGTGCTCACGACGATGCCGCCGACATCCGGCCGCAATCTCCTCGAGGATCCGCTGCGGTTTCTCTCCTCGAGGATCCTCGTCCGCGAGTATGATCACATCCGCGTAACGGTCGGCGACCCGGCCCTGCAGTTTTCGTTTCTGCCGGTCACGCTCACCCGCCGATCCGAACACGACAATCAAACGTCCGGAGGTAAGGTTGCGTACCTGTGGCAGCACTTGCTCGAAACTACCCGGTGTGTGTGCGAAGTCGACGACAACGGAAAAGCCTTGCCCTTCGTCCACCCGCTCCATGCGTCCTTTCAGCGGTCGCAATATCGGAAGCTTCTCGATGACCGTGGCCCACCCGCTGCGCGTAGCGGCCTTCGCTCCGATGAGCGCTGCGAGCGCATTGTCCACATTGAATCCGCCGGGCAGATTAAGCTGTGCGTCGTATCGACTCCCTTCCACCTCGACTCGGAATCGGGTCGAATCGGCGGCGACGTCGACATCTACCGCTCGAACATCCGCGGGTCGACCTGAAGCGCTGTAGGTATAGAGCCGGCGGTTCGTTGCATCACGGAATACGCCGGCGTTCGGATCGTCGGAGTTGATTACCGCGAACTCGCCGAACGGCGTGCCGGTCAACTCGCGGTCGAGGCCGGAGAAAAGGCGTGCCTTGTCGCTGCGGTACCGTTCGAATGATCCGTGAAACTCGAGATGCTCGTGACTGATATTCGTCATAATCGCGCCGCGCCACCAGACGTCGGCGAGGCGTTCGGTCTTCCCGGATAATCCGTGCGACGTCGCCTCGACCACGGCATGGGTCATTCCGCCGCTCCTCATCTCGGCAAGCAAGTGATGCACCTCCGGTGCTTCCGGTGTGGACTGACGAAACGGATTGGCCCGGATGCCGGTCCCGGTGTCGACGAGCACAGTGCTCAGCAGTCCGGCCTGTACGCCGAGACCGTTAAGGAGCTGATAAAGCAGGTATGCAGTCGTGCTCTTCCCGTCGGTGCCGGTAATTCCGATACAGAATAGGTCTCGCGATGGATGGTCGTAGAAGGAGGCCGCGGCGTGACTCAGAGCGCGGCGGATCGATGGAGTCTGCACGAATACGGCGGCCGAGCTTCTCGATTCGGCAACGCGGCGCTGATGCACGATGGCGGATGCACCGGCGTCGAGCGCTTGCGCTATGTAACGGTGTCCGTCGGTGTGTTCTCCGGGGATTGCGAAGAAAACATCACCTTCACGCACTCGTCGTGAGTCGTAGCGTACACCGTTAATCCGGGTATCCATATCACCGTGTACCTTGAGTTGTTTCAATCCATCGAGCAGGGAGGATAGCGTATGGCCGGCCATGCCGGGTATCCTACCAACCGGATCATGGTAGAGCAAGAACAACTCGATTCGCCGTACCTGACGCGACAGCTGATCGCATACATCGGCAACAAGCGCCGATTACTCGGTTTTTTGCGTGAGCTATTCTCGGAGCACGAGCGCGACCGCGGCGTTACTACCTTCGTCGACCCGTTCGCCGGAAGCGGCGCTGTGGCGCGACTGGCCCGCCTGCGAGGATACAGAGTTGCGGCCGCCGATATCGAGCGCTACGCAGCCGTGCTCAACCGTGCAGCGCTCTGTGCCGATCGTGCCGATGCCGATCGTCTGCTGCACGACCACGGCGGGCTGGATGGGGCGATCCGCGAGCTGAACCGCGTCGGAGAGGACGCGGCCGAGGCTGTCGCCGCTGGAGACCGGACCGTGGCGGGGCGAGGATACGTCGCCGGGCATTACGCTCCGCAGGCTACGGCGTCGGCCGACTTCCGCACTGAGCGTCTCTTCTACACGGCCGAGAACGCTGCGTTCATCGACGCGGTGCGCGATACCATTGAGGAATGGTTTCATTGCGATACCGAGGATGAGCGGTGTTCCGACGCCGTGGCGAAGTCGTTACTGCTCGCACCGTTGCTCTATGAGGCGTCGGTGCACGCAAACACTTCCGGGGTGTTCAAGGCATACCACAAGGGGTTCGGCGGGCACGGAGGAGATGCACTGGGGCGTATCCTCGCTCGTGCCGAGTTGGAGATTCCATCGCTTGTCGAGGGGCCGGACGCCGAGGTTATCCGGGGCGACGCGGCGGCGTTTTGCAGAGAGCATTCGGCTGACATCGTCTATCTCGACCCGCCGTACAATCAGCATCAGTACGGCAGCAACTACTTCATGCTGAATACGATCGCACGCTGGGACAAGCCGGAGGTCGATCGAGCGCGCCGGGAGGATGGCTCGTTGGCCCGGAAGGCGGGGATTCGAAGCGACTGGGTGGAGACTCGAAGTTCGTTCTGTTACCGGGCGAGCGCCGCAGGAGCCTTCGAGGAGCTGCTCGAATCGATCGATGCCCGGGTCATCGTGCTCAGCTATAACACCGAGGGGATCGTGCCGTTCGAGGAGCTGTATGAGTTACTCGCTCGCCGAGGGGATGTACACGTCCGCAGCCGCGATTATGTGCAGTTTCGAGGTGGAAGGCAGAGCAACAGTCGCAGGGTCCATACTTCGGAAATCGCGTTTATCATCCGGTCGCGAACCGGCATCAACACTCTGTCGAATCGGGACTCGGGGGAGGGCGGACACGCCGAGTGTGGCTCCGACGCCG